>JAABTR010000773.1 GCA_011389755.1 Deltaproteobacteria bacterium
GACCACAAAAGCCTCGCCACAGCGCCACCGCCGTCTTCGTAGTATTCCAGTTTGATGGAGTACAGCTTTCCGGCCTGAAGCTCGATGGTCCCGCTGCGTTCCCGGGCCCCGTGGTTGGACCAGTCGTTCACGACGAGCTCGTCGTCTACGTAGAGCCGGATGCCGTCGTCGCCCACAGTATAGAACGTGTAGGTCTCCGAGTACTTTGCCTCGACAAATCCGGTCCAGCGCACGCTGAAATCGTCCTTGCCGACCTTGGAGTCGGGCGCGCCCCGGCCCCAGTCGAAATCCACTTCGGGGTCCACGCGCTCGAGCGCCTGGTCGGTGAAGTCTTTGTTGTCGAAGTACGTGGCCAAAAGCCCGGACGTCGCCCCGTCGACGGCGGCCAGTCCGGCGGGACTGGCCGCATCGCTTGTGCTGTCGAGGTTCTCGCAGGACATCGAGAGGGCAGAAAGAACGAGGAAACACGTCCAGATGAAGGGTTTCTTGGTCAGTCTTGATGGCATGTGTTTTCTCCTTGTTAAATTGCGTAGGTTCTATTTGTCAAACGCTGCTCATCCTAGCGGATTGAAAGTTTGCAGATGCCGTGCCATCTGGCCTCGACTCGTTTTTCAAAGGGTTGCGGGGTTCGAATCCAACAAACAGTCATCTTGATGTGACAGCTATTGGGGAAAGTGTCACGTGAGTTTTACAAAGAGAGGTTGGATTCTATGCTGGAGCTTGCTTGATCGGACAGTCCCGGTCGATCGGTCGACGCGGCATCACCAGGTGAAGTCGACGATCATCGGCAGGTGGTCGTGGTCGAGTTTGTCACCCGCGTCGTAGGCGGTCGCGGGGATCTCGTGGATGATCCCGTCGGTCAAAAAGTCCTCGAAGTACTTGAGGTAGTACTGGGGCTGGAGCGCGATATCCAGGGGTTCGAGGCCGTAGAGGTCCAGGGTCTCGGGGGCGAACAGCAGGGTGTTCAAGATGAAGCGGTTGCCCGCTCTCCATGTATTGGATTTTAGGAAGAAGTGGTCGATGGGGCCACCGCCGATGTACGTCACCAGGTCCTCGCCCGAGGCGCCCTCGCCCCACTTCATGTAACCCTTGGTGTTCGTGTGCTTGCCGCTTTGCATGGTGCTCTTCAGGTGGTCCGCGTAGGGATCTTTCCAATGCTCCATGCTCAGGTTGTTCATGCCCGAGATGCCGTCGATGATGTTGTAGCGGCTGCCGCCGGGGCCGTCGTTGAAATCGCCGCCGACGAACACCGCCGAGACGGTGGACTGGACGTCTTCGATGACGGCCTTGGTGTCCGAGGCGTTGCCCGTGTTCATGTAGTGAGTGTTCATGAGCAGCACGCGGCTACCGTCGGGCAGGATGACCCGGTCGCCGGTCACGCGGGTGCTTTTTTCCCAGTGGCCGTCGAATCGGATGCTTCCTCGAACCAAGGTGCACAGTCCGCGCCCGTTGCAGCGCACGTCCCAAGAGTCGCCCGTGACGCTTCGCATGTAGCTCGCGATCTGCCGGTTGACGTCGTCTTCGGAGATGCCGCTGGGCAGACCGGAGCTGCTGTAGCAGGTCTCTTGCATGAGCCAGATGTCGGCGTCCACGGCCTGGATGACCCGGGCGGCGCCCTCGGTGCGCGTGACGTGGTACTTGCCCGAGGTGTTGATGGCGCGCCACAAGGAGCTCGTCTTCGGGAAGATCGAGCCGCGGTGGTTGTTCCACGAGCCGATGCGCAGCTTCGTACCGGCGGCTTCGTGCAGGGGCCCTTCCGTCAGATCGTTGCCGCCGCCGCAGGTCCCTTCGGGAACGCCGCACCCGCAGTTGCCGGGCTGGGTCTTGTATCGGTCGCTGGGGCAGGCGTCCTTGCAATCGGCCGAGCCGTCACCGTCGCTGTCGCGGTCTGAGACGCCGCAGCCGCAGATGCCGGGGGCCGTCTTGTTCGGGTCGCTCGGGCACAGGTCGCTGGTCCCTGTGCCGCTACCGCAGGTGTAGATCACCGCGAGGCGCTTGTATTTGCCTCCGCACGGGTCGCCGAAGACGCCGTTGCTCGCCGCGACGGTGCATGAGGACCGATTCAGACACGCCGCTGCCACTTTGGCCTGGGAGGTCGAAGCGTGACACGTGCCGACCTTGAAACCGGCATCGCACGAGCCTTCAGGGAGGCCGTAGCTCGCGAAATCGATGCGCGTGATCTTGTCCCCGTTCGGACACGACAACGACGCCGTCTGGTTCTCATTCACCTGCACACACCGATCGCCTGCGCTGACGGCGCCGCCTGCCGCCCCGAAGACCTGCACTTCGGCCAGAGACAAAGGATTGGTCCCGTAGAGCTGAACCCGGACCGTGTAGACGCCGGAAGCAGACAGGGCGATATCGGTCTTGGCTCCGGCTTTGCCGGTGTAATCCCTTTTCGCGATCACTTTCCCGCTCGCGTCCATGTAGTCCACGTGGAAGTTGGACAGGCGGTCGCCGCAGCAGTCCGTGCGGTTGTACAGGGTCACCTTGTCCACGCGATACGACCCGCCCAGCTCCACGCGCCACCACGGAGCCGACTCATTGTTTGTGTGCGTCACGGAGTTGTCGCCGTAGCGCCCGCTCGTGTTGCCGTCTACCGCCCGCGCTGACTCCCCTCGATACGCAACAGAAGATTGGCTCGTGGGTTTGCCCAAAGCCACGTTCGAGACCTGGCCCCCGTCTCCGCCCCCCGTGTCTTGACTCTCGCTTAGAAGAAGCTGAGCGTTGGGGATGACCTGTTTAGACTGACTCCGGCTCGACCAGAGCAGCTTGGCCGTCGCTCCACCGCGGTCCTCGTAGTACTCCAGTTTTATCGAGTGGAGCTGCCCGGCCTTCAAAGCGATGGTCCCGCTGCGCTCCCGCGCCCCGTGGTTCGACCAGTCATTTGCGACCAGCTTGCCGTCCACATAGAGACGAATGCCGTCATCTCCCACGATATAGAATGTGTAGGTCTCGGAGTACTTGGCCTTCACAAATCCGGTCCAGCGCGCGCTGAACGTGTCGCTCCCGACTTTGGAATCGGGAGAGCCTCGGCCCCACGAGAAGTCTACCACAGCGTCAACGCGCTCCAGCGCTTGGCTCGTGAAGTCCTTGTTGTTGAAGTAGGTGGCTTTCAGTCCATGGCCT
>JAABTR010000774.1 GCA_011389755.1 Deltaproteobacteria bacterium
GAGTCACCCAAATATAGTCGTAGCGAATTGGTTTTCAGGCTGATAAATTCATCGACCGCCAAAGTCGAGTAAATACAATCAAACTTGATACGTCTAGCCTATCTAACAGACGACAAAAAAAGTATCACCTACGCCTACGACGAAAACGGCAACCTGCTCACCGTACATGAGGACAATAGCTGTGACGGCAAGCCGGACGAGCCCTGTCGGACGTTCACCTACGACAGCCACGGGAAGCTGGTCGCCGAGTTTTCCTTCACTTACGACGCTGGCGACAGCTCTGGCTCCACTCGTTCCCAAAGATCTCGTGCCGGCGCCTCGGCGCGAGCCGATCCAGGGCATCGGCACCTTGGTGGCCCGAGATCCCCGCATGACACCGCTCAAAGAGGAGATGCGCTCTTTGGAAGAGCGGATAAAAAATCCCCAAAGCCGAAAAGCGGTTCGGCGAATCGCCGACAAAGCGCGCAGCGGCGGGGTTTTCGATCCTAAAAAAACCGCCGAAACGAACAATATCCTACTGGACCGTGAGGCTCGATGTGGAAACAGGTGACGAGGACCTCGATGTCGCGCTTGTGAATCCGGAAGGATACCGGCTGTCAGGTCTTTTGCAACGAAAGGTTTGGGTGCGAAATCTCGTTTTCGCGCTCCACCGAGACCCTCGAGCTGCAAAGGCCAAGGCAAGGGCGCTACCGCGTTTTGGTCAGTCGGACCAGGCCGCTGACCGAGGGTGCGGTCAAACCTGTCCGGGGGACTGTGAAAATCCGAGCCTACCGCCAAATGCGTTCTTTTCCTTTCACCTTGGAAGGCGCCGAGGTGGAGGTGGCGCGCTTTGACACCACGCGATTGTGAGCGAGACAGCACCTCGCAAAGCTGATTCCGAAACAAACAACCCCTAAGTTTTAAAACCGCCCAATAAGGAAAGAATTCGCGATGTTTAAGGAATTTCGTCGATCTTGGTGTATGCTAGCGATTCTAGTGTCACGTCCGAATACGTCTCAAAAACAATAACCCCTTCAGAGATGCGATATCCCAAAAGACTTTTATCTGAATCAATCTCAAAAATCTCTGCAATGTATTGATTTCTCATGCTTTTTTCCGTAAAGTCCAGCACGACGTCTTTCCCATCAGCGCTGACAGTGCCGTCCAAGTCCATCTCCACGCCGCCATCGGCTAATGATTCTGTATTCCCGTAAGCAATATTCAGCTGAAAATTGTCCTCGGAAACCGAGAACGAACCCGTTGTGTAATCGCTGTAGGCTGCATACCTCTCAGACGTGCCGCACTGCGTCATGCTCCGCCCGAACCGGCGAAACCAGAGAATTTGAGGATGCCCAAAAGTTCGTCACGAGCTTCGAGCGGCCACGTGCCCATCTTCGTTCCGTTGGCATAGGCTCGGATGAGACCGAGCTTGGTTCCGGCTCTGTGCAAGAAGCCGATTCCCCATCCGCTCCGCACCAGTGAAAATCCTCACCATCCGAATCGTAACTCCCGGGAGGATGGTGGTGCGCGTTTCCGTTACCTTTCGGCTGGTACTGCACAGTAACATCGTAGGGAGAGCGACTCACGAAGAGGACGCGGTCGATTTGGTCGTCGATGTCCGCATTGTCAAACGGATCTTTTTTACATCCAATATACGGACCATAATCACCAAAGCCGTTTCGCATCGATTCTTCGACACACTGCTCGAAGCCCTTGCTGACCGAAGCCATACGACCCAGTCGCATCGACTCTTCGTGCAGGGCTCGCAGATCATCCGTCCAGGAAACCGTGCCGCTGGCTCCGTTCCCAACCCCAGAAAGAACCAAAAACCGTGCGTTTTTTATATACGGGCCTGTGTACCTAAAGTTCAGAGGCGGTGCTGGTCAGGCGACCCACTGAAAGAGCTGAAGGCTCGGTTCAGCGGGAGAACTTGCGGTACTTGATGCGATGGGGCTGATCGGCGCTGTGACCCAGGCGGGCCTTGCGATCCTTTTCGTAGTCCTCGTAGTTCCCCTCGAACCACACCACGTTGCTGTCTCCTTCGAACGCCATGATGTGGGTGGCGATGCGGTCGAGGAACCAGCGATCGTGGCTGATGATCACGGCGCACCCCGGAAATGCGAGCAGCGCGTCTTCGAGGGCCCGCAGGGTGTCCACGTCCAGGTCGTTGGTGGGCTCGTCGAGCAGCAAGACGTTGCCGCCCGAGCGCAAAAGTTTTGCCAGATGCACCCGATTGCGCTCGCCGCCCGAGAGCTTCCCGACCTTTTTTTGCTGGTCCGAACCCCGGAAATTGAACGAAGAGACGTAGGCCCTTGAGTTGACCTCCCGGTTCCCCACCTGGATGTGCTCCTGCCCGCCGGTGATCTCCTCCCAGACCGACTTGTCCGCTTCGAGGCTGTCCCGGGACTGGTCCACGTAGGCGAGTTGTACGGTCTCACCCACCGTGAGCCCACCGTCGTCGGGGTTTTGCTTGCCGACGATCATATTGAAGAGCGTTGTCTTGCCGGCTCCGTTCGGACCGATGATGCCCACGATGCCGCCCCGGGGCAGGCGGAAGCTCAGATCGTCGATGAGCAGCGTGTCTCCGAACCCCTTTTTGACGTTTTCGGCGATGACCACATCGTTTCCGAGGCGCTCAGCGGCGGGGATGTGAATCTCGTTGGCCCGCCCACGTTTATCGGCCGCTTCGTCCGCCGCGATCAGATCGTCGAAGCGGTTGATGCGCGCCTGATTCTTCGCGTGCCGCGCCTTGGGGTTCATGCGGATCCACTCGAGCTCCCTCTCCAAGGTGCGCTTGCGCGCGGCAGCGTGCTTGTCTTCCATCGACAGGCGCTGCTGCTTCTGGTCGAGCCAGGACGAGTAGTTCCCCTTCCACGGGATCCCCTCGCCCCGATCCATCTCGAGAATCCACTGGGCGACGTTGTCCAGAAAGTACCTATCGTGGGTGATGCAGACGATGGTGCCCGGATACTGCTCCAGGTGCCGCTCCAGCCAGGCCACGGTCTCGGCGTCCAAGTGGTTGGTGGGCTCGTCGAGCAGCAGGAGATCGGGTTTCTCGAGGAGCAACCGGCACAGCGCCACCCGGCGACGCTCGCCCCCCGAGAGCACCGCAACCTCGGCGTCCCCCGGCGGCAGACGCAG
>JAABTR010000775.1 GCA_011389755.1 Deltaproteobacteria bacterium
GAAGAGCTTGAGCAAGTACCCCAGCTGACCGAGCGCTTCGAGGAAGCCTACCGCAGCGAGCAGCTCGATGACGAGACTCGGATCGAGCTGGCCGACCGCATCTCGTGCCTGTTCGACGCTACCTTGGGGCAGCCGGCCCAAGCGGCTCCCTACTACGAGAAGCTGTTCGAGGCGAACCCCAACTCGGCCAAGGCCTTCGAATCCCTCGAGGGCTACTACACCGCACAGGAGAAGTGGGAAGACCTGCTGCGGCTTTATCGGACAGCGATCGATGGAGGTTCAACGGTCTACACTCTGCTCGATCTTCAGCTGAAGGTCTGTTTCATTTTGGAAGAGGTCGAGCAGGACGTGGATGCCGCCATCGCCGCCTACCGGGGGGTCATGGATCTCGATCCGGGCAACGCCCAGGCCGTGCGTGCTTTGTCGCAGCTCTACGAAGAGGCCGGCATGTGGCAGGAGCTGTCGGACCTTCTTTTCAATCAGCTCGGTCGATGCGAGGGAGAGGATGCGCGATCGCTGCGTTTCCGCATCGGTGAGATCGCCGAACATGAGCTCCACCGGAGGGAAGACGCGCTGGAGCAGTATGAGTTGGTGCTCCTCGAAGATCCGGACAACCTGCGGGCCCAAGAAGCCCTGGAGCGCCTCTTGGAGGTCCCGGAGCTGCGCCTGCGAGTGGCGCGCATCCTGGAGCAGACCTATGACCACCAGGGAGCGGCCGAGCCGCTGGCGCGGGTCTTGGTCATCGAGCTGGAGAACCAGCAGCTCGAGACCACCGACCGGGTCGGGATCCTCATGCGGGTGGCCGACCTCCGCGAGCGCAGGCTCTCGGATCCGGAGGGCGCCTTTGACGCGCTCTGCCGCGCTCTGCGTGAGGATCCGGGACACCCGGACGCGCGCGTCGATCTGGCGCGGCTGGCCGATGAGCAGGATTTCTTCGACCGCTACGCGGTCCTGCTCGACGACGTCATCCCCCAAGTCACCGATGATGTTCCGCTGGCTGCGGAGCTGATGACCGAGGTGGCGCAGATTTACGACGAGCGCCTCGGCGAGCTGGATAAGGCGCTGGCAGCCTACAGGCGCCTGCTGGAGTTCGACCCGGAGAATCCGCGGACCGCCTTGGTGGCCGTGGAGGCGCTCGAGCGGATCTTGTCCGGAAACGAGGACTGGCAGGGCCTGTTGGACGTCCTGCGCATCAAGGTCACGCTGCTCGGCGATCCGATGGAGGAAAAGCAGGTCCTGCATCGGATGGCAGAGCTGGAAGAATCGGTGCTCGAACGGATTGGCAGGGCCATCGGCCTGTTTCGAGAGATTCTCGAGCGGGACGAGATGGATCTGAGCGCCATCTATGGCCTCGAGCGCCTCTACGAGCGCACGGAGCAGTGGGCCGAGCTCGTCGACATTCTGCGGCGCCGGGCCAATCTCGAAAACGATCCGGCGATTCGCAGGGATCTCCTCTTGCGGGTGGCCTCCCTCACGCGGGACAAGCTGGGCGAGCCGGCCGACGCCATCGCCGCCTTCAACACCGTCCTCGACCAGGTCGGTCCCGACCCCGAAGCCCTCAGCGCGCTGGCGGAACTCTACGAATCCACCGGTCGCTGGCCCGAGCTTCTCGAAACCTACAAGGCCGAGGAGCAAAACGCCGAGACCGAGCAAGAGCGGGTCGAGCTGCTGTTCAAGATGGGCCAATTGCTGCGGACCCGGCTGTCCGAACCCGGGGAAGCGGTCGCGCGGCTGGGCGAAGCTCTGGCCCTGCTTCCGTCCCATGGGCCGTCGCGCGAGGCGCTCGAGGAGCTGCTCGGGAGCGGCGTGCGAATGGACGCCATCGCCATCTTGCGGCCTCTGTACGAATCCGAGGCCGATTACGAAAAGCTCCTGAGGTGCTCGAGCATCGAGGCGCAAGAGACCGAAGATCGCCTGGAGCGCTCTCGAGTTTTCCGCGAGGCCGCGCAGATCGCCGAGGTGGGCCTCGAGGATAAGAAAAGAGCGTTCGGGCTTTTGGGCAGAGCCTTTTGCGACGGTTCGGCATCGCCCCTTCTCTCGGAGATGATAGACGACCTGGAGCGCCTCGCCGGGGAGGTCGATGGTTTCGACATCCTCATCGACCTTTACCGCGAGACGGGGCCTGACATCCTCGACCACGATCTGCAGGTGCGCTGCTCCTTGCGGGTGGCCGAAATAGCCCACGGCGTCATCGAGGATATCGACCTGGCCAGGGAGTACTACGTTCGGGTCCTCGACATCGACGGCGAGAACGCGGCCGCCATGGACGCTCTGGAGAAGATCTATGAGTCTCAAGAGCAGCACCTGGAGCTCTTTGAGATCTACAGGCGCAAGGTTCAGCTCGAGTTCGATGATGAAAAAAGACGGGAGATCCTGTTCAAGCAGGCTCGGCTGTGCGAAGAGCGCCTCGGGGACCTATCGGGCGCCACCACGACCTATGAGACGATATTGGACTCCGACCCGAAGAGTCACGAGGCCATGGATGCCCTCGAGCGTCTTTACCAGCGGGCTGAGCGCTGGGCGGATCTGATGGATCTGCTCGAGAAACGTGTGGACGTCGACGCGAGCGCGCGGGTGGAGGTGCTTCACCGGCTCGGGAGCTTGGCCTCCCAGAAGCTTGGGGACGACGAGCGCGCGCTCGAGTACTTCAGGCGAGCGCTCGAGGTCGAACCCGCTCACGGGCCGACTCTGGAATCCCTCGAAGCCGCGATGGAAGACGAGAGCCGCCGCGGCCGTGTGGCCGAGATGCTCGAGCCGGTCTATAAAGCCAGCGGCGACTGGAGCAAGCTCATCGGAGCCCTGGAGGGGAGGCTCGAATACAGCGACGATCCCATCGAGCGCAAAGAGATCCTGCGGGAGATCGGGACCCTCCACGAAGAGCAGCAAGGCGATCTCGACTCGGCTTTCGAGGCGTTTGCCCGGTTTTTCCAAGAGGACATCGAGGACCGATCATCTTGGGATATCTTGGGCCGCTTGGCTTCCGTGCTCGAAAAATGGGAACGCTTGGCCGAGGTTTACGCCGCTACGTTGGAGGACATCGTGGGGGACACGCCCACCTCGGCGGAGCTGGCCTTTGTCTTGGGCGACATCTACGAGACCCGTCTG
>JAABTR010000776.1 GCA_011389755.1 Deltaproteobacteria bacterium
TGGCACGGATTTGGTCGGCCTTGATTTTGGCGGACTTGAGTCGCCGCTTGGTGTATTCGGACATGGACATGGCGCCGCCGCCGCCGGTGCAGCAGAAGTTTTCTTGCCGGTTGGGCGTCATTTCGACGAAGTCGGTGGCAACGGCACGCAAGAGCTCGCGGGGCTCTTCGGTGATACCGCAAGAGCGGGCGAGGTTGCAGGAGTCATGGTAGGTGACGCGTTCCTTGCACTTGTCGGGGTCGACCTTGATTTTCCCCTCTTTGATATAGCGGAGCATGGTAAATACGGAGCTCTCGATGGGGAAGTCGATGTCTTGTCCGGCCCAGTTCATGGCCTCACAGCGTGTGGAACGGAATCCGTGGCCGCACTCACTGATGACCAACTTCTTGGCCTTGATCTCTTTGACTTTCTCGTAGACACGTTTTCCCGCGATCCCGCCGAGGGCGTCGTCTCCCGAAAAGAGCCCGAAGTTGGTTTGGTCCCAGCCTTCTGACGGCATGGTCCAGCTTTCCCCAGCGGCCCAGAAGATCCTTGCAGCGGCTGCGATCGTGCGCGGATCGTACTTCGCCTCCCGGGGGTTGATGACGTACATCACCTCACAGCCCTCTTGGTCGACCGGAATGGCGACGGAGGGGTCGCCTTCTTCCTCCTCGAGCTCCTCGGACATCCACTCGAGCGTATCGAGGTAGTCTTCCTTGAGCACGCCCATCTGGTTGCCGATTTCCCACTGGTCTTTGGAAACGACTCGGACGCCTTCGGGCATGACGCCGACGGAGGTGAGCAGGCCTCGCGTGATGCGGTTGAGGGTGGCGGTGTCGACACCCATGGGGCAGTTGTAGGTGCATCGCCGGCAGTTGGTGCAGGTACCGAAGGCGATGTCCTTGAGCTTTTCCAGGTCCTCTTGGTTCTTGGGGGCCTTGGCGCCGACCCACCACGGGAGCACGCGGCCCGTCCAGTCGTGGTTGCGCTTGAAGATCTTGCGAAGCTGATCTGCCTTGTACGACGGCGTCATGGTGGGGTCGTCGGGGTTGGCGAGGGCGTAGTGGCAGGATGTATGGCACATGCCACAATGCACGCAGCCGACGAGGGAGCCGACGACGGGCCTGCTGAGCTTCTTGGCGAAGATCTCTTGGACTTTCTTTGCTTTGGCTTCTCCGGTTTCGCTCACGGTGTCCTCCTTAGCTGCTGCGGGCGTAGGGATAACTGCCCCGATGGCCGAGCGCTTTGCCGAGCCAGAAGCGGGTGAATGGGTAATAGAGGTAGTGGGATATCTTCGAGAACGGCACGTAGACCAGGAAGAAGCTCGTCGCGAAGAGGAAGGCGACGAGGTAGTTCTGGCTCGCGAACTGCTCTGCGCCGACGAGGTGGGCCTGTGCCAGTACGCCGAGGCCCATCCACCCGGTGAGCATGATGAGGGAGAAGTAGTCGTCCGGGGTGCTGACGAGCTTCAGCACGGGGCTCGTGAAGCGACGCGCGACGCGGTAGAGGGCGACGAGGAAGCCGGCGGCGCACATGCCGCCGAGGGCGTAGGCGACGGCGGGTGTGGTGACGAGCTCGGGGGTGAGCGAGCTGAGGAAGGCGAGGGCGATGCCGCCGACGACGCCGAGGTGGAAGAGCGCGAATGTGAGGTAGAAGCCGATGTTGTTGCGAGTGCTTTCCATACCCCAAGGCATGGCGACGTTGCCGAGCGAGTGTATGCCCGCGCTCTTGGCGGAGGCTGCCGGGTCGCCGCCCTTGGGTGAGCGGTCCTTGGGCTTTTTGAACTTGAGCAGCCAGAGGATTCGTGTGGTGTAGACGAGCCCCATGAAGCCGAGGGCGGCCCAGTGGACGATTTCTGCGGTGTGCAGAAGATGCGATGGTTCTGCGTTCGTCATGTCAAGACCCTCCGTTGAGGCGTGACTGGAAGGGCGAGAACTCCCTCGAGTCGCCGGCGACGAAGCTGACGTCTTCGATGGTGGCGCCGTTTTTGAGGTGGGATTCGACGGTGTCGATCATGACTTTGGCGCACAAGTCGAGGGGGACTTGATAGAGACCGGTGCCGATGGGGGGGAAGGCGATTCGCTTGACGCCTTTGTCTTCAGCGAGCTTCAGCGCGGCCTTTACGGCCTTCTCGAGCTTGCCGACGGTGTCCGCCTCGTGGAACTTCGGACCGTTGACGTGGATGATGTGTTCGGCTTTGAGGTCCCCAGCCGTCGTGCTGACTGCCTCACCGGTCTTGCACGAGCCGATTCGGGTGAGCTCGTCTTGGACGACTTTGCCGCCTCGCATCATGATGGCTCCGCCGTAGCCAGAACCCAATTTGCAGTCTTCGGTGATGTCGTACACGAACGCGTCGACATCGGCCTCGGTGATGTCGCCTCGGACGAGGCGCATGACTTTGCCGCCAACTTTTTGCATAACCATGGATACACCTCCCGCGCCGGCGCACTTCGACCTCCCAATCCAACGCGGATTGAACCACTTCCGTTGCTGTAGGGGCGCGACGAGGACAGTGACTCAGCCCCGACGCGCCGGAGTTGGGGGATCAGGAAAAATGAGCCGGTACTCTGAAAACCTCCGAAACGAACCTGGGACCGTTGTAGGCGGGTCCCTACGCCTGTGATGCCTCCCGGTCGGTGGATGTGCCGGAAAGCGGCTCGATGCTCACGAGACCGTCGTCCTTGCCTTCTTTTCGGCTCGTATGGCGGCGCTCGTGGTCTGTAAGCTCTTCGAGTGTGTAGTCATCGAGGACCGCGCGTATGCGGGCGTTGATTTCGACCCAGACGCGGCGGCAGGAACAGAACTCGCTTCTGCCGCAAACCCCAGGATCCGCAACGCACTCGGTGACGTTTACCTCTCCAATGACCGCCTCGACGATTTCGCGCAGCAAGATGTCCTTCGGGGCGCGTGCCAACACATAGCCGCCGCGCCTCCCGGCGCGTCCGCGTATAAGGTGGGCGTGACGAAGAGCCATGGCGAGCTGGTCGAGGTAGGGCTTGGAGATGGATGCTCGCTGGGCAACGACGCTCATGGCCACCGGGTTGGGGTCATCGGCGCGCAAGCTGAGCTCGAGCATGAACCGGATTGCGTAGCGCGCGCGCGTTGAGAGCCTCACTCCTCAACA
>JAABTR010000777.1 GCA_011389755.1 Deltaproteobacteria bacterium
GAGCTGCGCGAATCGCCGAGATGATCCAGCGAGCGATTCCCTATCCCGTCTTGCTGGTCATGGTCGAAAGCGCCGGGTTGTGCGTGAGCGTGGTCCACAAGCGCTTCAGTCTTGCGGAAAAGGGCAGCATCGTCGCGGAAGACTTCTTGTCCTCGCCGTGGTGCGAGGCGCCACCGACTGAGATCGACGAGGCGTTTTTCAAAGCGCTCACCTTGCGGAGCCTCTCGCAGATCGATTTCTACGCGCTCTATCAAAGCATGGTGCAAGCAGTGCTCGCCCGTGCTTGCGCGGAGCTGTCCGGTCGCTTCGTGCTCGACGCGGGTGGTTCGGAGGTGGATCGCCGCCTACGTCTCGAAAGATGTTGCGAGATGGACAGAGAGGTCTGCAAACTCAGGGCTGCCATCGGAAAGCGACATCGTTTTGCCGAAAAGGTTGAGCTGAACACGAGAATCAAAGAACTCGAAACGCGACTGGCGGATATCAAGGCCACGCTATGAGTGAAGGGACGATGATATGGCCAAGATAGATGGGTTTCGCATCAGAAACTATCGCGTGCTTCAGGATGTCACTATCGGCAAGCTTTGGAATACACAAAAAGTCGATCCGCTGTCTTCCATGACAGCGGTGATAGGCAAGAACGGTTCAGGCAAGAGCACGCTCTTCGACGCTTTCGGTTTTCTCGCGGATTGTTTTAAGTTTGGTGTGGAAGAAGCGTGTGACCGATCCGGACGCGGAGGTTTTCATAGACTCCGCTCGCAAGGTGTCACCGACCCCATCGAATTCGAAATTTACTACAAGGAAGACGGCAAGACGCGCCTAATCACTTACGAGCTTACCATTGACGCCGATGAATCTGGCCGTCCATTTGTTTTATACGAACGATTGCGCCAGAGAAGAAAGGGACAAAAACACGGCAGACCTTTCTCTTTCTTGATCCTAAAAAACGGAGAAGGCGTTGCGTGGAAATGGGAAGCGGAGGGAACAAAAGAGGACGCCGACAGACCTGAGCTGAACATGCAACAGCTCTTGTTCGATTTGAAGGAAAAATCGGGTGAGAACAAGGAGGGTTCGGAAACAGAGTTTATCGAGCTGGAGGACAACAGAAAGCTCGGAATAGCAACTCTTGGGTCGCTGAAACAACATCCGAGAATCTCGGCGTTTAGAAGATTTATCGAGGGCTGGTATTTGAGTTACTTCACCCCCGACGCGGCGAGGAGTCTTCCGCTGGCCGGCCCCCAAAAGCACCTGAATGTTCACGGCGACAACCTAGGTAATGTCGTGCAATTCATGGAGCGGGAACACAAATCGCAGTTTCAAAAAATACTCGACCGCATTGCCGATAAAATCCCTGGAGTCAAGCAGATTGCCTCGGAAAAAACACCAGACAACAGGCTCCTTTTGAAGTTCAACGACAGCGCTTTTACGGATCCTTTTTATGCGCAGCAGATGTCCGACGGCACGCTGAAGGTGTTTGCATATTTGTTGATGTTGGAGAATCCGACACCACCGCCTTTCGTATGCATCGAAGAGCCGGAAAACGGCCTTTATCACAAGTTGTTGGGTACTTTGGCCAACGAATTCAGAGAGCACGCCACGGGACGCAAAGGCGGTTCCCAGTTTTTCGTCACGACGCACCAGCCCTATTTCGTCGACGGGCTGTCTCCTGAGGAAACCTGGATTCTAGAGAAAGGCGAAGATGGCTTCTCGACGATCCGCCGCGCCAGTGAAGACTCGCTTGTGGTGAGCATGGTAAACGAAGGGCTCCCTCTTGGGGGGCTCTGGTTCAGCGACTATCTGGATGCGAGGTAGTCCAAATGCATTTTGAGTTATGGGCTTTGAGAATCGCACCGCATATCGATGTCGATGCGAATGCGTCGCCAAGCTTTGGAGCATTTCGAGACGGAATCAAAAGGATCGCCGAGGAGGCCGCTCGCTCATGAAAGATAGAAATCAGTCGATAAAAAAGCTGACCCGAGAAGACGGAGCATCGCCCGACGTGATGGCGGACAACATCGAGCGGCTGCGGGAGATCTTCCCCGAGGTGTTTGCCGACGGCAGCGTCGACTTCGATGCGCTGAAGGAGACCCTGGGCGAGTACGTGGACGACCGCGAGGAGCGCTACTCCTTCACCTGGCACGGCAAAGCCCGCGCCCGGCAAATAGCCCAGATGCCCTCCACCGGCACTTTGCGTCCCTGTCCCGAAGAGTCGGTCAATTGGGACAGCACCAAGAACATCTTCATCGAGGGCGACAACCTCGAGGTCCTCAAGCTCCTGCAGAAGAGCTACCACCGCAAGGTGAAGCTGATCTACATCGACCCGCCCTACAACACGGGCAAGGAGTTTATCTACCCCGACAAGTGGCAGGACAATCTGGAGACATACCTCAAATACACAGGCCAAATAGACGACGAAGGATTCAAGATCTCCACGAACTCGGAGACCAGCGGCCGGTACCATACGAACTGGTTGAATATGATGTACCCGCGCTTGAAGCTGGCGAGAAACCTGCTGCGAGACGACGGTGTCGTTTTCGTTTCGATCGACGACTACGAGATTCACAATCTTCGGCATCTTTTGGACGAAACGTTTGGGCCTGAGAACTTTCTCGCCCAACTTGTTTGGGAGAAGACTCGCAAAAACGACGCGAAATTCTTTTCCGTCGGACACGAGTACATGATTGTGTACGCGCGCGACCTCCTGTCACTGCGTGAGGCTGGCACGGTGTGGCGAGAGCCAAAGGAGGGAGCCCACCAGATCGTGTTGAAGTATAACGAGCTTCGATCGAA
>JAABTR010000778.1 GCA_011389755.1 Deltaproteobacteria bacterium
CGGAGCCGATAACCAGGCAGTTCAGGACGACCTACGCGCGTGGTACCGAGACCTACCGAATGGAAACCCGTCGAAGGCTCTGAGCAGGTACAAGCACGTAGACGATCAAGGAATCTGGAGAGATCGTGACATTTCGTGGCCTGGTGGTGGAGGGCCTCGCTACGATGTAATCCATCCCAACACTGGGATGCCCTGTGCAATCCCTGAAGCAGGATGGCGATTCTCGAAGCCTGAGAAGATGAAGGCGCAAATAGAAGCAGGACTCGTAATATTCCGCGAGGACCATACACA
>JAABTR010000779.1 GCA_011389755.1 Deltaproteobacteria bacterium
CCTTTTGGTCGGTTTTATGCAGGATCTCGGCGCTGCAGACCTTTGCGACGTAGGGACCATCGAATTCGACCGCGATCTCCTCGTCGGGACCGAGCCGCACCGAAGGGGGGATCTCGATGCCCAGGCGGCAGAGCAGCCGCTTGGCCTCATACTCGTCGGGCTTGTCGGCGGTGACCAGCGTCTTCAACCAGTTTCGTGTGCTGTCGTTCATGGCTTTGCTCCGAGCGCTTCGAGGATCGCAGAACGTTCTACCAGGTACCGCGCGGCCCGGACAGCCCGAGAGATGGAGGGGAACCCCACAACTCCCCTTTCGTGGAAGCGGCGCAGATAATCATCCGTGAAAGGGCCGTACTGCGTAAAGGCGATGATCGGTTTCTTCGCCTCACGGGCGCGCCTTGCCACCTGGTCGATGAGTCCGTCCGTGATGGCGGGAGGCGCAAAGAACGCCGTGCATATGACGATGTCCACGTTCGGGTCGTCGATGAGGGCGTCGAGGCTGGCGCCGAACATCTCGTCATCGGCGCTCGCGGTGATGTCCACCGGGTTGCGGCACGCCGCGAACGGCAACGTCGCCTCCCGGATGCGGTCCTGCGTGGCCCGCTCCAGCTCGGCCATCCGCAGCTCGACGCGGCCGCGAGCGGTCTCGACGTGGTCGGCGCCCATGACGCCGTAGCCGCCGGCGGGAGTGACGATGGCCACGCGGTTGCCGTTTGCCGGTTTGAGCATCGACAGAGTCTTTGCTGCATCGCACAGCTCTTCGTCGTCGAAGACCCGCTGCACGCCGAACTGCCGAAAAGCGCCGTCGACGACCTTGTCGGAGCCGGCGAGCCGACCGGTGTGGGAGCTCACCGCAGAGGCCCCCGCGGCGGTGCGGCCCGCCTTGAGGACCACCACGGGTTTGTCGGCGGAGGCCTCCTTGGCGGCGGTCAAAAAGGCCCGCCCGTCGTCGAAGCTCTCCACGTAGAAGGCCAGGCAGGTCGTTTTGGGATCTCGCCTAAAATAATCGAGAAAATCGAGCTCACCGAGATCGCACTTGTTTCCAAGGCCCACGAAGGCCCTCATGCCGAACCCGGTGTTGGAAGCGAGCCCCAGGGCTTCGACCCCCACTGAGCCGCTCTGGGTGACGAAGGCCACCCCGCCCCCGGCGGCCAGCGCTTTGTCGCCGTGCTCCACGAAGATGGTGTCGATGTTTTCGTGGGGCAAAAAAAGCCCCAGCGTGTTGGGGCCGAGGACGCGCGACGGGTAGTCCTTGGGGATGTTCGCCAGCCGCTCCTCGAGGGCTTTGCCTTGGGGGCCGGCCTCGCTGAACCCCCCGGCGACGACGATGATGTACGGAATCCCCTTTCGAGCCGCGGCTTCTGCGGCGGCGACCGCCTTGTCTGCGCCGATGGCGACGACCGCCACGTCCACGCCGTCTGGGAGGCTGTCCGGCGAGGCGTAGGCCTTGCACCCGAGCACCTCCGATTCCTTGGGATGGACAGGATGCAGGGTGCGCCCCGAGCGCTTCAAGCTCTCGAAGATGATGCGGCCGATGCGTCCTTTTTTTTCGGTCGCGCCGATGACGGCGATGGCCCTAGGATCGAAGAGTCTGCTGAGGCGGGATTTTTCAGTCATGGTCACCGTGTCTTCCTTGGGCGGGCTCGGCCTCACAGCAAAAAGGGTTTGCCCGAGCGGGGCAGGCCGAGGCCCGCGCAGTTACGATGACAGACGATTAACTTTGCACGCCCCGTCCTGTCAACCGCGTGAGCGCTCGGCTGTGGACTTTTGACTTCCTTGAACGGAGCAGCGATGGGGGCTGGGCTACTTGACCGTCCGGATGGTGATGTCCCGCTTGCCACCGTCGTAGACCTGAATGCCCTTGATGAGGGTGCCGCCTTTGCCCTTGGCGTACTCGGCCTCGTATTCGCCGGCCAGCAGCTTGATCGGTTTGCAGGTGTACTGCTTTCCGGGGTACCAGTCGGTCGCGCCCTTGGGTTTGATGCGTACGGCGATGCGCTTGCAGCCCTTTCCGGGGGTGACCAAGGTTATTTCCCCGGCCGGAACCTTCAGGTCACGGGTGAGTTTGCGCCCTGCCGTGATCTCCACATCCCGCAGGCTCAGCTCGGGGTCTCCGATGAGCTTTTTCGTGGTGAAGACGATGTCGTAGACGCCGGGCGCGAGCCGCACCTCGCTTCCTGAGTCGACGCCTTCTTTGACGACGGTGCCTTGTGAGTCGGCGGTCTTTATCGTGATCTCGCCGTCGATGGGCTCTCCGACCAACTTAAGGGTTCCCACGAACACGCCCATGCTTCCGCCGACGTGCTCGCCCGCCGCGGGATCGTCCTCGGGGACCTGTTCGACGGGTTGCGCCTGTTCGGGCTCTTGTTCGACCTCAACCGGCGTGGTCTCGTCGATGCCGGTGAGGTGGGCCACCAAATCGACGTCCTTGGGCTCATCCTCGAGCAGCTTTGCGGTGACCGGCTCTTTTCCCCGAGATCCGCCGCAGCCGAGCGCGAACGCGCACACCAACACCGAGAGTGTCAGTCGCACAGGCTTCTTGTTCATGTGTCATCCTCCTGGTTTGGCTTTCGCCAAAAAGTTTGAGCTTCTTTTTTTTCAAACGGACAACCCAAGTCGCCACCGTGGGTTAGGCGCCAAATCGGGTGGCCGAGACGATCTGTTTTTTTCCCGACAATTGGCAATGTTAGGAGAAACATGAAAAAACTCAAGAATCGAGGTGAATATCAGATGCGCAAACTCGAAAATACAAGGTCCCGAACAGTTCGGCTCGGTGGCGAACCCGTGGAAATCGGGACGATTTACTGCGTCGCTCGAAATTATCTCGATCACGCCGCGGAGATGAAGGCGAAGGCGCCATCCTCGCCGGTTTTTTTTGCGAAGCCCGCGGTTTGCGTCTTGGGAGACAAAGGCGTGATTCCGTGGCCGAGCCACAGCGAGCTCGTACACCACGAGGTGGAGCTCGCGGCCCTTATCGGGTGCGATGTGGACACCCCGGTGGATGAATCCGAAGGCCTCGAAGCGGTGGCGGGATTGGCCGTCGCCATCGATCTGACCGCGCGAGATGTCCAGTCCCGCGCCAAG
>JAABTR010000780.1 GCA_011389755.1 Deltaproteobacteria bacterium
TCTTCAAGGCGAAGTGCCACAATCTGGCGAAGCTTCCAAATCAAGGGGAACGCAATGACGCCAAGCACCTCGGGATAAAGCCACCTCCAAACGTCCCAGCCAAGCATACCGAATTCATCGACCACCTGCTCAAAAACAACCTGTCCGAGGAGGATCTGCACAAGGCCATCGGCGCTTTGATGATCGATCTCAGCTCCGGTCGCTATCCCCAAGCTCAACAGAGCCTTCCAACTGCTTGAGATGTTCAGCGAGACGCTTGAGTTCCTCGAGGAGATTGACAGCTTGCTGCCGAAAATAGCTCTGAGGTGCCAGTTTCCGGAAGGGATTTAGAAAGTGGTTGTGACACCGCCCGAGTCGCCGCCCCCTTCCGCACGGGCATGGTCGCTTGTTGGCGATCCGCTTCTGCATGCCGAGCAACTGCAGAGCTTCAAGACACTGCCGAGGCCCTTTGAGTCGGAATAGCTTTTCGTAGTCCTGCACAAGGCCCGGTGCCCCGTGGTCGAGTTCTCCGACGGGCAGAGAGCCGTTCCGCCCCTGGTAGCTGTGGTTGTAGAGGTATGGGATGATCAGGCGATTGACGAGGCCCAGCAGCGTGGGCTGCTTCACCATCTCCTTGCGCATTCGGATCGGGCTCCCCAGGCAGAGGCTCTCGTCGTCGAACTTGTGATAGTCGTCGGCAATTCGCTCTCCAGTCTCAAAGATCCGAGCCTCCTCCCGTGGGAAGCCCGCAGGGACGATCCCGCGGATCGAGTAGGAGTCCGTGACCTCGTCGTAGCCCTCCATCGCCGCGCGAAAGACCAGCTCTCCATCGAACTGCAGGGCACAGTCGGGTAGGTGGGTTAGCCGGAGCCCCGGGAACCGCTCCCGGAACTCCGGCAGCCCCCATGCGGCATGGCACTTCTCGCACGGATCTTTCATCTTGTTCCCCAAGACGGCGGGGCCGTCTTCGCCACTTTGGCCACTCCGACAACGGCAGGAACACCTGCCACCACACCGAGGGAGGCCTTGGCCGCGTCTTGGCTCAGGCTGAGGCCTAAGGCCGCCGTGGTGGCCTCGGTGAGTTGCGAAGCGGATGCGGCCCGACCGAGCGAGCCGAAGTCTTCCTTGGCTTGCCGAAGCCACCTCCAGAAATTCGCCTCCAGCCGAGCATCCCACCGATCGGCGAAGTCCTCCATCGTATCGTCTCTGTCGAAGCTCACGGGGTTGGGAATCCGTGGTTTCGCGGAAGAAACATGGTCGCCCATTCTCTCCAGAACCCCCGCCATCGCCTCCCCGAGGTTCGCCTCACCGTTGTAGGCCCGCGCCGCGAGCGTGGTGATGATGACCGAAATCGGCTTGCCATCGGGGTCGTCCTTGAACCTCTGGTCCCTGTGCCTTTTGAGGAGCTGCACGAC
>JAABTR010000781.1 GCA_011389755.1 Deltaproteobacteria bacterium
CGTCTTCAGCTCGTAAACTGGTACGTCATCGACAGAGTCGTAGACGCCACCTCTGCTCTCGAAGATGGTCCTTCGCGATGATGATGCCAGCCCACCGACGTCCATCCGCTCCTCGAACCAAAGCGCGAAACCGCGGGGATTGCTTCTCGGCCAGTCGGGGCTGATGTGCGCGTAGTTCGACTCCGTCTTGTCTGTGATGTTGATCGCCTGCTCCACGAGGTCCCGGGCGACCCCCGCTTCGAGCAGCAGCCGACGATGGCGGTCTCCAGCTGGAATACTCGGCAAGATGTCCATGTGGAAATCCACCTCGTCCTGGTATTGCTGGGTCCAGCAGCGTCTCTTGTCGATGGGAGCCTCCTTGAACGCCTGCTCGCGCGAGTAGGACATCACCTCCACGCCAATGATCTCCTTCAGGTCTTTCTGGCTCAAGTGCTTTTTGTTGGCGAGGACCCTACAGACCAGATCGAGGTCATAGCCCTCGCCCGCCAGCAACGGCCGAATAACGGTCCCGAGCCGGAAGGACCCTTGTGGATGAACCAGCGGCTCTAGGTTCCGGATCGTGGATTGGGGTCGATGGAAATGATCCGCCATCGACTTGTAGCGATCAACCGCCTTCTGGTAGTAGCTCGGAGGGATGTCCAGAAGCTCGACCAGCTCCCGGAGGACTTTGCTTGTTTGTTCCCTGTTTTTCATAAAGCTCATTTCGCTGTGGTTTGCTGCTCGCCGCCCTCGATCCGGATCGCCTCCACGAATCCTCCGAGATCGCGGTTCTCGTCGTAAATGACCCACTCCATGTCCGCCTTCGGCTGGCGGACCCGGCCCAGCTCCACCATGGTCGAGACGGGCGCCGCAGGGAAAATGGACAGCTCGGCGTCGTGCCCGTGGGCAGCCTTGATCTCATCCAGAAGCGGTCGGATGACCCCGCGGAAAGCTGCGAGGTCCGCCCGCGAGCGGATGCACTCCTGATTCGGCTGGGGCAGGGTGACCCGCCAGATCGACGCCTGCTCACCGAGCACTCGCTTGATTCGCGCATCATCGACCGTGGCGCTCAGGGCGATGACGAGAGCGGAGGAGGCGTCCGTCTCCCTTGGTCTCTCCACCTTCAATGCGATGGTTTGATCCTCCTCGGGCCATGCCCAGCCCTTCGGCTCTCGATGGAGCTGGTAGACATCCACGTCTCGAATCTCGGTAAGGAGGGTCCCGAGCCGGATCAGCAGAGGCATCGGAGAGAGTGCGAAAACCGACAGGTGCTCGATCTCTCCGCTCTCGAGCCGCTCCTGGACTTTGCGGCTGAATTTGCGCTCCAGATCCTTCCGCTCGGTTTGCCAGAACTCGGCATCTCGTTCGGTGGAGTCGCTCCCGGAGATCGACAACTCGATCGCACCGGCCCCGGCGGGATAGCGGCGAGGGAACATCGCGGAAGCAGGTCGGTCGAAACGAAGCGGATCATGCGCGCCGTTGATCGCCCTCCCGTAAAAAACCACGTGGCTCTTGAGGTCCGGATCAATCCCGGTCACCAGCTCCACGCGCTGTTCGTGGTCGGCCTTCCAGCCTTGCAGCAGCTC
>JAABTR010000151.1 GCA_011389755.1 Deltaproteobacteria bacterium
ACCTTGCTCCACATCGGCAAGTTCAGCTCCACCACGACCCCGAGCGCGAAGTGGGGCGTCAAGAAGATTCTGAGCCCTGCCTGAGGCACCACGGTGAACCCCTGCATGGTGATGGTCGTGCGGGGGTTGGCCAGATTTTTGAAATCCTCGACCTCGTCCGGATACACGCCCGGAGGCAGATCCTCTTGCCCTGGAATCTCGATGACGAGCTCTTGTGTCGTCATGTGAAACATCCACGTCCAACCCACATCCAGACCCACGAACGGATCGAGGATGAACCTGCGCACGGGATGAAATCGCAGGCCCCCGTAGATCCCCGTCCAAGCAAAGGTGCGCTTGGTGTCCGCGAGATCTTTGAGATCCGCAGACCGCGGGATCTCGTGGAACGCGCCGGCCGGGCTGATGGAGACGGCCAGCATGGAAAAGATTCTGTACCCAAGGCGAAATCGCCCGCCGAAACCGGTGGCCGCGTCCCGGGTGAGCTCATCTCCATAGGCCCGGGACAAGATGAACCCCAGATCCAGGAAGACTCCCTCGTGATCCCATCTCTCCCACCGGCTCTCTTCGGGCTGGGGTTCCTCGGCGCTCCCCGGTGCGGAAGGGCCGTCTTTTTGCGGACCCCGAGGCCCGGCGTCCCCGGGCTGCAGGCCGGTAAGATCCAAGGAGATGGCCGAACCTCCGGGCTCTGACCCAGACTCGCTCAGCAGCGCCGCCGCGACCGCCTCAGTGGCCGCGACGAGCTGCTCTCGGGTATAACCGGAACCCGAAAGAGGCGGCAGCGCCGCCGCGTAACCCCGATGGGCTCCCCGCCGCCTATCGAAGCCCACCAGCTGAAGACGATGCCCCACGCCCGGCACCTCCACCACGGACGGGGCCACGACCACCTGCGCGCCCAGCAGCTGTCCCATGGCCGACAGCTGTCCCGCCGTGGGTGCGTGGTTGGGGGCGACCTGCTCAGAGACCTCCCGGACCCTCGCCTGCTGCTCGACGAGGAAGCCGTGGTCCCGAAACCGGTACCTCAACTCGATGGTCGCCGCCCTCAGCGACTCCGCGTCCAGCTTGCCCACCGTGGGCAGCACCGCGGCCTTGGGAGCGTCGTCCTTTGGCCCCTCGGCGCGTGACGCCGAGCTCGCCGAAGACTCGTGCTGCGCCCACCCGGCGCCGCCGCAAAGCGCGACGCCGACCGCCGCGACCACCGCAAGCACCCGATGATGGGCTCCTGACCGCGTTGCCCCAAAGGTTAAGGCCCTGTGCCGTGATCCTCTTTCCATGTGCTTCCTCGGGGCGCACTACCTTGCGATCCCGCTCATTCATTTGGTTTCCAGGCCGGGTATGTCCGTTCGATTTTTTTTGCTCGAATGACGCAAGAGGCCGACGTGGAGCGCTCATTCCATCAATTCGGCTCGAAAACCAAAAATTTAAGCCGCCGCGGGATCCCCCCTTTGGAATCGATCGGTGGGAAAGCCCCCAAAAGGGGCTCTAGCGCTTCTTTTTCCGGAGCTTGCGATCGCCGAC
>JAABTR010000152.1 GCA_011389755.1 Deltaproteobacteria bacterium
CCCTTTGGAATCGATCGGTGGGAAAGCCCCCAAAAGGGGCTCTAGCGCTTCTTTTTCCGGAGCTTGCGATCGCCGACAACGCCGGCCGCGACGGCCTGTTTTTCCAAGATGGTGACTTCTTTGAGCTTCATCACCTTCTCGCCGTCTGCCATTTTCACTTTTCCGCGAACCCGCACCCGCGCCCCGGGCATCACCAGCTCTTCGAGTCCTTGGAAAGTCTGACCGTACTGTCTCGAGAGCGACACGTGGTCCTGGTGCCCAAAGGTGCTCTTGCGGGGCGGCTCCACATGCAAAACGCCACCGTCCATCTCCAGCTCAAATGACGCGTAGCCTTGGGCTTCCTTTATCTTGTGGGCCGCCACCGCCTTCTCTCCTGCCATGAAGAAAAAGGACCGGTAGAAGAAAGCCGCGCAGTTTTGCTGGCGGACCGGAGACCGCAGGGGCTCCGTGACGCGGACCACGCCCTCGGCGATGTTGAGTCCGGGCTCGACTGCGTCGAGCTTACCCGTGGGCTCGGGATCTTTGATGAAGGTCTTGATTGCTCGCAACATGGTACTAACCTCGGCCGTGCACCATAGAGGCGACGGACCCGCTTGACAAGCTTCGAACGGCTCTAGACACGTTTTTTCTTTTCGATTCGCCTCGAAGTCGACCTCCGATTGACCGGCGCGCCCCGACCGGCTAAACACCCTAAGGGCTCGCGAGCGCCACAAACAGCGACGAGGATGTCTAGAATATGCGTTTTATCGATGAAGTGACTCTCCCGGTCAAGGCCGGCGACGGCGGCAACGGCATCGCGTCCTTCCGAAGAGAGCGGTATCAGCCCCGCGGGGGCCCCTGCGGCGGCGACGGCGGGCAGGGCGGCGACGTGGTTTTTGTGGGAGACCGCAACGTGGGCACCTTGCTCGACCTGCAACACGTGCCCCAGATCAAGGCCAAGCGCGGCGGGGACGGGCAGAGCAACGACTGCCACGGCCGTGGCGCGCCGCCCCTCGTCGTCCGCGTGCCCGTCGGCACCATGATCCACGACGAGGGCACCGGGGAGCTCGTGGGTGACATCACCGAGGACGAGCAGCCCCTCGTCGTCGCAACGGGGGGACGGGGCGGCCGCGGGAACATGCACTTCGCCACCTCCTCGAACAGGGCGCCGCGAAGATGCGAAGCCGGGCAGCCCGGACAAGAGCGGCGCCTCCGGCTGGAGCTGAAGCTCCTGGCCGATGTGGGCCTGCTCGGTCTGCCCAACGTCGGCAAATCCACTTTGATATCGCGGCTGTCAAAGGCCAAACCCAAAATCGCCGACTACCCCTTCACCACCTTGGTGCCCAACCTGGGCGTGGTCTCTTTGGGAACCGGCGCGTCCTTCGTCGTGGCCGACATCCCAGGGCTCATAAAGGGGGCGTCTGAGGGCGCCGGGCTCGGCATCCGGTTCCTCAAGCACGTCCAACGCTCGGCGGTGCTGTTGCACATCTGCGCCCTCGGCCTGGACGGGACCGACAACATGCTCGCCGACTTCGAAGACCTCTCGGGTGAGCTCAAGTCGTTCGACCAAGAGCTCGCGCGCAGGCCGCGCCTCGTGTCCGTCAATAAAATCGACGTGACCGAGGCCCGCGACGCCGCGCAGGAGTTCGAACGAAAGATCCGAGCTTCGGGTTTCGATGTGGTGTTCATCTCCGCAGCCACCGGCGAGGGGCTGGACGAGCTGAAGCGCAAGCTCGAGGCCCTGGTCCGAGAGGCCCGATCCCAAGCCGAACAGACCGCCGACGAGGACGTCTCCGAAGGGGACTCGGGCCCCGGCCCAGCCTAGGTGAACGAACTGCGGGCCTGGCCTATGGCCCTCTCCAACATCGGCCGGAGCATCTCAGCCAGCTCGTCGGAGTCCACCGGCTTGGTCAAGATGTGGTCCACGCGCAGTTTTCGCAAGATATCCACTTCCACGCGGCCCATGTTCTGGCTCACCACGACGATCTGCATCTCCTTGTTGGCGTCGTCGCCCCGGACCGTGGCCACGAGCTCGATGCCGTTAATGCCGGGGAGCTGCAGCTCCGAGATGAGCACGTGGGGCCGGACCGATTCGATCATCTCGAGGGCCAGCTCTCCATCGGTGGCCGAGCTGACCCGGCAGCCGGGAACAACGGCCTTGGCGGTGCCGTGCACCAGGTTTCGGAAGTTCGCGTCAGTGTCGACGACGAGCAGTCGACCGCGACCGCCGCCGGTGCTCTTCCGGACCCCCGCGCGGGAGGCGCGGTGGGCCAAAGGCGGTCTGCTCGAAGAACGCCCCAGCGGATCGCGCAGCCCGGTGGGCACCAAGGAGGCCCGCGCCGGTTCAGCCTCGACGGTCTGCCGTACCTCGAGGAGATCGTCGAGCACCTCCTGCGCCGACTGGTAGCGCGCGTTGGGATCCTTGGACAGGGCGCGCATCAAGATGTCGTCCAGCTCCGCGGGTAACCCAGGTCGCCGCTCGGAGGGGAACGCCGGCATCTGGGAGATGTGCTTGCGCAGGATCTCCACCCAGGTCTCGCCGTTGAAGGGGAGGGTCCCGGTGAGCAGCTCGTAGGCCGTCGCGCCCATTGAATAGATGTCCGTCAAGATCGAGCGGTCAGCGCCGGGTTTACCCTCCACGAGCTCCGGCGCGATGTAGGCGGGCGTGCCCGCGAGCGCCCGAATCTTCTCGTCCACCTGCACCATTCGCACGAGACCGAAATCCATGATCACGCAGCGGGTGGGGTCTCCGGCCAAGATGATGTTGCCCGGCTTCAGGTCCCGGTGCACGGCGCCGGCCTGGTGGATGGCGCACAAGCCGCTGATGGCCTCGACCAGCATGTCCAAGGCGTCCCGAAGGGGGACGTAGAAACCGCGGGCGTTGTGGGCGTCGATGAGGCTCTCGAGCGTCTCGCCCTCGAGGTACTCCATGACGAAATAAGGCGTGCCCCCGTGCTCTCCATAGGTATAGATTTGCACGACGTTGTTGTCGTGTACCGCGGCCATTCCAACCGCTTCTTGTCGAAATCGCTGGGCACAATCCACTGACTCGGCGAGCTGAGGCAAGAGAAACTTGACAGCCACCCTCCTGCGCAGGGCGATATCCTCCGCCAAAAAGACCGTCCCCATGGCGCCGCGTCCAAGCTCGGTGAGCAAACGATACTTACCTTCGAGGGTCACCTGGCCCGGCTTCGGCCCCTCTTGTGCGTGGATGGACAAAGGCGAGCTTCCCCGACGCGAGGTGTGTTCCAACCCCGGCGACGACTCGAAATAGTCCTCGGTGGCGCGCGCAGCTGCGGGCCGGGGAGGCACGGGAGTCGAGTATCTCGAACCAATTCCCCGCTGCCGGCACAAGTCGCAAAGCGCGTGCCCTTCGGACACCGGAGCCCCACAGACTTCACATCGCATCTTTTGCCTTCCGATGTTTTTGCTCAGGTAGCGCCAGGTGGTTCATTCTAGAAGAACTTAACGCCCCGAGCGGCGGGCTTGCAAGACCCCAATTCAAAGCACCGATGGGGACTCTTTTATTTCAGGTCCAGATGCGGTCTCCCAGGAAGGGGTTTCGCTCCTTCTCCAGGCCGATGGTGGTGGCCGGACCGTGGCCGGGCAATGCAGCGAGATCGGGCCCCAGGACGAGGAGCTTGCTCTTGATGGAGTCGATGAGCGTCTCATAGCTGCCGCCGGGAAGATCCGTGCGCCCGATGGAGCCGGCAAACAGCGTGTCTCCAACGACGACGAAGTCGTCGAACGCAAAGCAGACCCCACCGGGGGAGTGCCCCGGCGTGTGTATCACTTTGCCCCGATGCTCTCCCACCTCGACCGCATCTCCATCGGACAGGCGCCGGTCCACCGTGGGTATCTCCATCCGAGGCAGACCGAACAAGGCGGCCTGCTCGGGCATGCTGTCGAGGAGCAGGGCGTCGTCCGGGTGCATCGCGAACGGGACCTCAAAGCGTTTTTGGATCTCCACGACCCCTCCGGCGTGGTCGATGTGACCGTGGGTGTTGAAGATGCCCACGACCTTAAGGCCGAGGCTCAAAGCCGCCTCCACCAGTCGATCCGGCTCGGCGCCCGGATCTATGAAGATCGCCTGCTTGGATACGTCGTCCCAGACCAGGTAGCAGTTCTCCTGAAAAGGGCCGTTTACGATGACTTCGTACTTGAGCGACATAAATTAACTCCTTAAAAAAAAATTCAAAACGCTATTGAAACGCCGAAGTTGATGACCGGGTAGATCCACTCCCTCTTCTTGTCCCCCGGATCATCGACGTACTCCGCGCACTCGGCGCTCGGATCCGACGAGTTGCACACCCGGGATGGGTAGTTTTGACAGACCGCCAGTT
Organism: Deltaproteobacteria bacterium; assembly: GCA_011389755.1. Classification (GTDB taxonomy): domain Bacteria; phylum Myxococcota_A; class Polyangia; order JAAYKL01; family JAAYKL01; genus JAABTR01. The sequence goes on from JAABTR010000152.1 coordinate 4,323, forward strand.
CGGCCTCTGTGAGCCCGTCTTCGCCCCCTGTGCAAGGCTGGGGCTCCTCCTCAAAGCGGGACCCCCACAAGACGGCCTCTTCTGCGTCCGACCACTCGCAGCCTTGCTCTGACTCGCACTCATACATGCGCCGACCAAACTGGTCTTTCACCACGAAATCGTCGTCGACCCCGTAAACCTTGGTGCGATCGTACCAGTGGTGAGTGAACAAGACCCTCACGTTCAAGCTGACCCGCTCGCCGATGCGGATGTGGGCGCCGACGCCGCCGCCCAAAAACCAGCTATCGGCCTCGCGCCAGCTGCTCCACTCGAACTCTCGCCCCCCGAGCACCGCGAGATACGGGGCCACGCTCTTCGACAGCAAGAAGACGTACTGGACCTGGGGCATGATGGTGAGCTCTTCGGGGTTGTCCTCGTCGGAGAAGATGTGGGTGTAGGAGACCTCCGCGCCCAGGGCGAGATTGTCGATGACGTAGCGGCGGTAGGCTCCGGAGACTCCCAAAAAGAAATAATCCGAGTACCCGGCCGTGGCCAGCCCCACCGAGACCTCCTGCATGCCCTTTTCGAACCTCTTTTGAAACAGCTCCTCCGGATCCGCGCCCTCTTCTTCGGCCGGCTCCTCCCAGACCCCGGCGGGGGCCTGCACCTCTTCGGTCTGCCACTCCTTCTCCGCCTGGGCGCCCGGGGCCGACGTGGGCCGTTCATCGGGGACGACGGCCGCCGGAGAGTCCTTAGAGGCGGCCTGCTCCGGCTGTTCGTCCGGGGCAGTGTCCGTATCGGCCTCCAGCTCCGAGGCGGTGTCGCCTTCAGGGGCGTCAGGATCGGTCTGCCCCTCGAGGGGCTCGGTCTGCTCGCCCTCGCCGGCTGTGGGATCGGTGTCTGAATCCGGCTTCGCCTCGCCGGCGTCCGTGCCTGGGCCCTCCTCGGGCCGATCCGCGACATCTTCCGAACTTTGAGCGAGCGCCCGTCCATTCAGTAACGAGGCGCAGGCGCACACCAAGACGAACGTGATGATTCTATGCATGGGCCCGATAATAGCGCGACCAGAGTTCGAATCAAGCTCAGTCGTCGCAGCGTGAGGGCAGAACCCACATGGGGACGGTGTTTTCTCGAACCGGCGGCGGAGGCGCCGCAAAGGGGGAAGGATGCGCCGCGAGCTGCTTGCGCCACCTTATCTCCCGCATCATCTGGCCCACGATCTCGTTGCGGCGGTACTCGATGAACTCCTGGATGAGCCGCTCGTCCTTGCCGGCCATGGCCAAGAAACGAATGCCCGATCCGCAATTTTTGGGACTGACCCGGTCGAAGACGACCTCGCCGAGGGCCCAGACGGTCTGCGCTGCTTCGGGGACCGGGATCTCGAGCTGGACCTTGCGCGGCCCGAGCCGATTGAAGCTCTTAGGCTTGACGGTGAACACGCCGGTGGCGCTGAAATTCACCACGCTGGAGGTGTTTGGGTTTTCCTGATTGATCTCGGTGATCATGCGACAATCCGGGACGCGCAACGCGTGACGACGCTCGATGCCCATGGCGGCCTCCTTGTTATCCTACACTTGGCCACACTGTAGCGACATGTGATACACGCGTCAAAAAAACCGCCTCGGCGACGCCAGATGTGTTCACGGCAGCACTGGCCACCTCCCCGCCTTTCTGCTAAGTCCATTAAAAGTATAAAAAAAAGGTTCGAGTTCCTGCCCATGAAAGTCACGTTCATCTATCCACGCTTCGAAAAATTTCTCGAGAGTCTACCGGAACTCGACCGTGGGCTCATCGACCACTTCATCGGCAACTTCACGACGCCACCCTCCCTCGGGATACCGATTTTGGCGGCGCTCACTCCGCCCGACTGGGAGATAGAGCTCATCGACGACAACAACGGCGACCCCGTCGACGTGGAGGCAAAAACCGATCTGGTGGCGATAAACTGCTTCACGCCCCAGGCATCTAGGGCCTTCGAGATAGCAGACGCCTATCGCCGGGCCGGCAAGACGGTCGTCATGGGCGGCTTCTTTCCCTCGACCGCCCCTCAAGAGGCCCTCGAGCACGCCGACGCGGTCAATATCGGGGACGGCGAACCCACGTGGCGGCAGATCCTGAGCGACTTCGCGCAAGGGACGCTGAAAAGAAAATATCTCGGGGGCAATCGCTTCGATCTCAAGGACATGCCGATCCCCCGCCGCGACATCTTCTATGAAAAATCCGGCTACGACTGGAACGAAGACCTCGTCCAGGTGGCTCGCGGGTGCACCTACAATTGCGGGATGTGCGCCATTCCGACGCACCAAGGGCACCGCATTCGGCTGCGCCCCATAGAGAACATCGCCCAGGAGGTCCGCGGCCTGCGCTTCGACAAGGTGTACCTGGCCGAGGACATCCTGTTTTTCCCGAACCGCCGCATCCGCGACTGGGCCGAAGAGCTCTTCGACACCCTGGCGCCGCTGGGCAAAAAATATTTCGTCTCTTCGACGATGGCCCTCAACACGGACGACGCCTTTTTGGATCGCATCGCCGCGGCCGGGGTCAACTCGTTTTACTGCACGATGAACGTAGATCCCAAGTCGATCCGGGCCCTGGGCGGCGACACGGAGCTGCGCCTCGAGGTTCGGGATCTCGTCTGCCGCCTCGAAGATCGCGGCATTCGCTTCTTCGCCTCGTTCGGATTGGGACGTGATTGGGACGAACCGAAGCTCGCCGACTCCATTTTGGAGCTGTGCCGCGAAGCCGGCATCCGGACCGCGGAGTTCTTCTTGTTTACGCCCTACCCGGGCTCACCCCACTTCGAGCGTCTCTCTCGTCAGGGGCGCATCCTGCACCGGGACTGGACCAAGTACAACGGCGCCCACGTGGTCTCTCGCCCCCTGGGCATGGAGCCCGAGCACCTCCGCGAGATGTTCATCCGCCTGTGGCGCGAATTCTATCGGCCCCTCGAAGGCACCGAGGTGGTCGAGTCCCTCGAGCCGAACCGCACCGAGCCCCACATGAAACGCAGGCGCGCGCGCGTCGGCGCCGGAGGCGAGAGGTGACCGCGCGCCTGCCGAACCGCCCGGCCCTGGTGACGGGGATGGGGATCCTCTGCCCGGTGGGTCGAAGCCGGCAGGAGGTTTTAGACGCGCTGCGACAGGGACGTTCGGGCATCGACGAGATAGCGGCCTTCGACACCTCGGCGTTTCGAACCCCTTTCGGCGGCGAGGTGCGCTCCTTCGATCCGGCAGAGCACCTCACAAAAGCGGAACTCGAGGACATGCCGGATCGCTCCTTGCAGCTCGCCCTCGCGGCGGCGCGTCGCGCCCTCGAGGACGCCGGGCTGTGCTGGTCCCGCGACGACCCACCCAAGAGCCGCGCCGCTCTCGTCGTGGGAACCTGCAACGGCGGGCTGTCCACCGCGGAGCAGCAGTACCGCATCTTGCTGGGCATGCAGCCGGGCCGCTTCGATCGCAAAATGAACCTGCTCATCCGCTACCACACCATGGGCAAGGCGCTCTCCTATGCGCTGGGCGTCACCGGGCCCACCTGGGTGGTCACAACGGCGTGCTCCTCTTCGACAACCGCCCTCGGCCTCGCTTTCGAGCTGGTGAGTCGAGGAGCAGCCGACGTGGTCCTGGCCGGCGGCGCCGACGCCATGTGCCTCGCGACCATGGCGGGCTTCGACGCCCTCAAGGCCACCTCCACCGGGCGCACCGCCCCCTTCTCCACTTCGGTGGGGCTCAACCTCGGGGAGGGCGCCGCGTTCTGGGTCGTCGAGTCGCCGGCTCACGCCTCGGCGCGGGGCGCGCGGGTGGACGGGGAGCTTCAGGGATACGCGCTGTCGGCCGACGCGCACCACCCCACGGCACCCGACCCCCGCGGAGATGGGGCCTACCGCACCATGAGCGCGGCCATCGAGAGTGCGGGCGTCGACATCGGCGACATCGGCGCCATCAACGCGCACGGGACCGGCACCGACGCCAACGACCGCACCGAGACCAAGGCCGTCCTGCGGCTGTGCGGCGCCAAATCGATCCCGGTCTACTCCTTCAAGTCCCAGGTGGGCCACTGCCTCGGGGCGGCCGGAGCCGTGGAGGCGACCGCCGGGCTCTTGGCCATGCAAAACGATCTCATCCCAGCCACCTGCAACTTCGGCGAGGCCCGCCCCGGGTGCGGGCTCGACTACGTGCCCAACACGCCCAGGCCGGCTCATTACGACAGGTTTGTCTCGAGCAACTACGCCTTCGGCGGCAACAACGCGTCGATCATCGTGGGGCGTCACCATCCCGGCAGACCCGTGCCTGAGGTGACCGCCCCCGAGGCGCCGACGGCCTTGACCGGAGCGGGCGCGGTCTGCTCCTTGGGGCTCGACCTCGAGCCGCTGCTCGAGGGGCTTCATGAAGGGCGGCGCGGCCTGGTGCCGGTGGCCGGTCGCGTTCCCGGGGCCACCCGCGCGAGGCTCGCCGGGCTCGTGCCCCCGTTCTCCGAGCGTCACGTGGATCGGCGCCTCGATCTGCGCAACATGAACTCCATCAGCCGCTACGCCACCGCCGCGGCCCGTTTCGCGCTCAAACACTGCGGCGCCCGCGTCGGGCCCCGAGAAGGGGCTGTCACAGGCATCGTGAGCGGCGTCTATGTCGGCCCCGAAGAAGAGGGCCAGATGCAGGCGGTGATCCCCACGGGCGGGGCCTGCGCCGACATCGCCGGCTTTTCTCAGATCGTCGCCAACGCCACCGCCGGCTGGGTCTCCAACGCGCTCCTGCTCAAGGGCTACTCCACCACCGTCGCCCAAGGCGCCGACGCCGGGCTCTTTGCCCTGCTCCTAGCGCACTTCGCCGTCTCGAGCGGCCGCGCGCGCAGGCTCTTGGCGGGCGCGGCCGATGAGCTCTACCCGCGCTACTTTCAAAACTACGACGGCCTGGGGCTCCTGCACAAAGGAGCCGACGAGCAGAGCTACGGGTTGAGACCGAGCGCACGCCACAGGCGCGTTCTGGGTGAGGGCGCCGCTTATATCGCGGTCGAGACAAAGCGAGACGCCCTCGAGCGGGGCGCGCCCATCCTCGCCGAGCTGCGGGGTTTCGGGATGACCACCGACACGCAGGGATTCCACGAGCCCAACCGAGATCCCGCAGGCCTCGCCCGGGCCATCGACGAGGCCCTCGTCTGCGCGGGTTGGTCCCCGGCCGATGTCGAGCTCGTCTTGTGGACTCCCCAAGGCAATAGCGGCGATCTCAAGCTGCTCGAAGGGCTCTCTCGCTCCCTGGGAGCCGGGCCCGCCGAGCGGCTCCCCCTCGTCACCTCCGTCTTCCACACAGGCCTTGGCGAGGCGTCCAGCGGCACCGTGACCCTCGCCGCCGTGCTGGCCGCGTGGTCCGAGGGCAGACCGCTGTGGAAACAGATCACGGGCCTGTCCGACATCGATCAACGCCGGCTGCCCACCGGTCCCGTGCGCACCTTGGTGATCGCGTCGAGCGAGCTGGGGTTCAACCTGGCGCTGGCCCTCGAACCCGGGGGTGCCTCATGAAACGACAGGTCGTCATCAGCGGTATCGGGGCCATCTGCGCCGCCGGGAGCACGGCAGGGCACCTCACCGAGGCGCTCGCTCGAGGCCGCCGCTGTTTGAGCCCCATCGCCGACCCGCGGCTGGCTCACCTGCGGGCGACCCACGCCGGGCTCATCGCCAAAGTCGAGGCTTTGGGCAGCGATCCGCCTGAGGTCCGCGTCTTGGACCGCAACGTGCATTTGGCTCTGGCGGCTGCCCGGGAAGCGGTGACGAGCGCCGGGCTCGACGGCCAGAGCCTCGGCCTTCGAGGAGCCGTCGTCTTCGGCACCTGCTCGGGGGGCATGCTCAGCATCGAGCGGCACCACGAGAGCCTTTGCGCCGGAAAAGACATCATCGACGAGGACCTCACGTTCTCCAAGAGCTACGGCACCACGGCCAAGGTGCTGGCCTGGGCCACCGGCGCCAGGGGGCCCGCCCTCAACATCGTGACCGCGTGCGCGGCAGGCGCCGGCGCCATCGCCCAGGGCGTCGACCTCATCCGCTGCGGCCTCGCCGACGTGGTGCTCGCCGGAGGCTCGGACACCTTCTCCGCCTCCACCCTCGCCGGCTTCGACGCCCTCAAGGCCACCTGCGAGGGCATGTGCAGCCCATTCTCCTCCAACATAGGCCTCAACCTAGGAGAAGGCGCCGCCTTCTTCGTCTTGGAGGCCGGCGAACACGCGGCTCGCAGAGACGCTCCGATACTGGCGGAGATCAAAGGCTGCGGCCTGTCGAACGACGCCTACCACCCCACGGCCCCAGATCCCGCTGCCAAGGGTCAGCTCGCGGCCATGAAGCGGGCCCTTTGCGACGCCGGGGTCGAACCGGAGGAAATCGACTATATCAACGCCCATGGAACCGGCACCCGCGCCAACGACCCCACCGAATCTCGGGCCATCTCCAAGCTCCTCGGGCAGCGCGCTCGAAAGGTGCCGGTCAGCTCCACAAAGTCGATGATCGGTCACTGCCTCGGCGGCGCCGGCGCGCTGGAGGCGACCGCTACGGTCCTGGCGGCGCGCGCGGGGGTGATCCCTCCGACCGCCGGCTTCGACCAGACCCGGGATGGTTGCACCCCGGGCGACTACGTCCCCGATCCGGGGCGCCCTTGGAGCGGGCGCCTGGCTCTCTCGAACAACTTCGGCTTCGCCGGCCACAACGCCTGTCTCGTCATCGACACGGCGCCGGCTCGCCCCAAGGATGAGCCTCGCGCCCCCGCGAGTCGGCCCAAGGTGGTCCTGACCGGCATGGGCGCCGTCTCTCCGGTGGGTTTCGGCGTCGAGCCGCTGACCGGACAAGACACGTGCGCCCTCGGCCCAATCGATCGATTCGGGGCTTTCGCGCCCGAGTTCGAAGCCGGCCTCGTCCCCGAGCTCAACCTGCGGAAGATCGACCGACGGCTCAATCTCAAAGGTATGGACTTGTGCTCGCGATATGCCACGCTCGCCGCCCGTGGCGCGTTGGATTCGGCGGGCTTCAAACCCCGCCCCTCGTCCATGGAAGAGGTCGGCCTCGTCCTGGGATTGGCGGCCGGTCCCAGCCAGGGGGAGCGCGAGCACCTCAGCGCCTGTTTCCAAAGCGGGTTCGCCATCGAGAGCCTGGGAGCCTTCCCGTATGTCGTACCCAACTCCGTCGGAGGCAATGTCTCGCGAGCCCTCATGTTGAGGGGCCACAATACGGTCATCGCCTCGGGGCGCGGCGCAGGGCTCCCGGCGGTGATAAGCGCGGCCATGGCCATCGAGAGGGGTCATTCCCGCGCCGTCTTGGCCGCCTGTGCGGATGAGCTGAGCGAGACCGTGGTCCGGGACGGGTACGCCACAGGGCAGTGGGGCCCGGGCACGGACGTCGATCCGGGCGAAGGCGCCGCGGCGTGGTTGCTCGAGGACGAAAAGACCGCCCTCGAACGCGGGGCGACCCCCAAAGCCCAACTTTTGGGTTACGCGATGGGGACCGATACAGACGATCCCCGCTGCGCCCAGGGCGGCAGCCTCGCCAGGGCGTTGGTCCAGGCCGCCGACCGCGCCGGCGTCGCGCTCGGCGACCTGGCCGGATTGGCGGTGGGGCAGGCCGGAGGGCAGGCTTACGAGCTCGAACAATGGGCCATCCAGGAGGTGTTCGGGCAACAGATGGTCCCCACGGTCACGTTGAGCGATCGCATCGGGCTCGCCGAAGCGAGCTTGGTCGTGTTCAACGCGTCCTATCTCGTCTCGAAGGGATACTCCCAAGCGCTCATCGCGGCGTGTTGTCTTTCGGCTGAAGGTTATGCGAGCGCGGTTATACTGCGTATCTTGTAGGAATCATCGGTGAGTCTTTGTTAAGAGATATACAAACTGAAACAACCTGTTTGTCTGATGAACACGAGGCCCCCAGACCCGAGACCCGACCGAGAAAAAGGTTGACAGCGCGACGCGGCGCGAAGAATTTTACCTTTTGAATAGAGTCGACCTTTGCGACGAAAGTGCGGGGGTGAGGCGCTCGAAGCACGGGCACCGAAACAGTGAGGTGGTGACGTGGACGAAGAAAAAAGCACCGTTCAGATCGGTGAGGAAAAAGATGTTGCGGCAACCCAAAAGGACGCAAATGAAGCGGCGGTGCCCTCAGGCGAGGCTCCAGAAGAGGGCGGTGACAGCGCCTCTGAGCGCGTCCTCGAGCTCGAAAAGAGGCTCAAAGACGAAAGAGACAGGCTGCTGCGCACGGCGGCGGACCTGGACAACACGCGCAAGCGCGCCAAACGGGACATAGACGACGCCGTGGTGCGGGGACGACAGGAAGTGCTGCGAGAGATCCTTCCGGTCATCGACAGCGTCGATCTGGCGCTGAGCTCCGCCGACCCACAAGGTTCTGCCCAGCCCATCCTCGAAGGCGTGGAGATGGTGCGCCGGCAGTTCCTCAGCGCCACCGAGCGCTTCGGCCTCAGGCCCATCGACAGCGTGGGGCAGGCTTTCGACCCCAACGTCCACGAGGCCGTCTCGCAGATACCTTCTCAAGGGCACCCCGCCGGGCAGATCATCCAAGAGATGCGTCGCGGTTACCTCCTCGGCGAGCGTCTCTTGCGCGCGGCCATGGTCATCGTGTCCCGCGGACCTGCGCCATCTGAGCCCCAAGCCGGCTCTCAAACCGGTGACGCCGTCGAGAGAGAAGACCCTTCGGCGGTTGAGGAATCAAATGAGTGACGACCGAATCATCGGCATCGACCTCGGGACAACCTACTCGTGCGTGGCTGTGACGGACGGCAACGATGTCATCGTGATTCCCAACGCAGAGGGCAGTCGGACGACCCCCTCCATCGTCGCGTTCACCGACTCTGGCGAACGCCTGGTCGGTCAGGTCGCCAAGCGCCAAGCCATCTCGAACCCCGAGAATACGGTCTTCGCCGTGAAGAGGCTCATGGGTCGCAAGCTCGACTCTCCAGAGGCAAAACGGCAGGTCGAGATGAGCCCCTACGAAATCGCGGGCAGTCAAAACGGGGATGCCTGGGTGAACTTGAAGGGCCGCCTCATAAGCCCTCCAGAGATCTCAGCGATGATCTTGTCCGAGATGCGCTCTATCGCCGAGAGCTACCTGGGGACCCCGGTCAGCAAGGCGGTCATCACGGTGCCGGCCTATTTCAACGACGCCCAGCGGCAGGCGACCAAGGACGCGGGGCGCATCGCCGGCCTGAACGTCGAGCGGATCATCAACGAGCCCACAGCGGCGGCTCTGGCCTACGGCACCGCCGGAGGAGCCGAGACCAACCAGCGGGTCGTGGTCTACGACCTCGGGGGCGGGACCTTCGACGTGACCGTGCTCGAGATCAGCGACGGCGTCTTCGCCGTGAAGTCGACGGCCGGCGACACCTTTTTGGGCGGGGAGGACTTTGACCAGGTGCTCATCGAGCACTTCACCGACAACTTCCGGCAGTCCACGGGGATCGACCTGCGCGGCGACAAGATGGCCCTCCAGCGCCTCAAGGAGGCCGCCGAGAAGGCCAAGCACGAGCTCTCGTCCTCGCTGGAGACCGAAGTCAATCTCCCGTTCATCGCCGCGGACGCCTCGGGCCCCAAACACCTCATCGCGACCCTCACCCGAGACGAGCTGGAACAAAGGGTTGAAGATCTGGTGCGCAGGAGCTTCGTCTCCTGCGAGCAGGCCCTCTCCGATTCCGGGATCTCTCGAGACCAGGTGGACGCCATCCTCTTGGTCGGAGGGATGACCCGCATGCCTCTCGTGCAGACGCTCGTGGAGGACTACTTCGGCAAAAAGCCCCTGCGGGGCGTCAATCCGGACGAGGTGGTCGCCGTGGGCGCGGCCATCCAGGGGAGCGTGCTCACCGGCCAGACCGACGAGGTGCTGCTTCTGGACGTGACCCCGCTGAGCCTGGGGGTCGAGACCGGAGGCGGGGTCTTCACCCGCCTCATAGAACGAAACACGACGGTCCCGACTCGCAAAAAGAAGGTCTTTACCACCAGCGTGGACAATCAGAGCTTCGTCCCCATCCACGTCCTCCAAGGTGAGAGGCCCATGGCCAAGGACAACACCACCTTGGCCCGGTTCGAGCTGGCCGGATTGCCTCCGGCGCCGCGGGGCGTCCCGAAGATCGAGGTGTCGTTCGACATCGACGTCGACGGCATCGTCTCGGTCACGGCCAAGGACATGGGCACCGGCAAAGAGACCGCGATTCAGGTCACAGCCGGCTCCGGGCTCAGCGAGCACGACATCGAACGCATCGTCGCCGAGGCCGAGTCCCAAAAGACCGACGACGAGCGACGAAGAGCGATCGCGGAGCTCAAGGTCGAGGCCGAGTCGCTCATCTACACCTCGGAGCGGGCCGTGGAGAGCTACGGCGACGTCATCGACGAGGAGGACCAAAAGCTCGTGATCGCGGACATCGAAGCCCTCAAGCTCGCGATGGAGACCGAAGACCTCGAACAGATCGCACAGTGCAAAAACCAACTCGAAACCTCGGCGTTCCGCATCGCCGAGGCCATGTATGCCGGCGTCGAAGGAAACGAATCGACCGACAACGGCGCCGACAGTGAATAGGAACGGCCCCCCAATATGACAGCCAAACGCGACTACTACGAAGTCCTCGGAGTCTCGCGCTCCGCGACGCAGGATGCGCTCAAGAAGTCCTACCGTCGGCTCGCGATGAAGTACCACCCCGACAAAAACAGCGACGACGAAGACGCGACGGAGATGTTCAAGGAGCTGACCGAGGCGTTTCAGATACTCTCGGATCCCAATAAACGCGCCCGGTACGATCGCTTCGGTCACGCGGCGCCCGACGATTTCGGCATGGGAGCCGCGGGGGTCGATATCTCCTCGATGACCGATTTCTTCGAGTCGATCTTCGGCTCGGTTTTTGGCGGCGGCGCGCCTCGGCGCAGACGCCGGCGCGGCAGACCCGGGCGCGATCTTCAGTACGATCTGGAGCTGGAGCTCGAAGACGCGGTCTCGGGTGTCCAAGTCGATATCACCGTCCCACGGCCGGTGCGCTGCAAGACCTGCGAAGGCTCGGGTGCCGCCCCCGGAAGCGGCCCGACGCGGTGCTCTCAATGCGACGGGGTCGGCTCGGTGCGACTGCAACAGGGTATCTTCGCCGTGAGCACCACCTGCCCTGTGTGTCACGGCAGCGGCGAGACCATCCACGACAAGTGCTCCGAATGCGCGGGCCAGGGCCTGACCGTCCAGGAAGAGGAGTTCAGCGTCTCCATCCCGGCCGGCATTGAGGACGGCGCGGTCAAGATCATCCCCGGAGGCGGCGAGCACGGCCGCGGCGGCGCCCCCGACGGGGACCTCCACGTCATGGTTCGGGTGAAGCGCCACGAGACCTTCTTGAGGCGGGGTCAGGAGCTGCACTGCGTCGTGAGCATCAGCTACCCACAGGCGGTCCTCGGCGCGGAGATAGAGGTCCCCACGATCAAAAGCTCGGCGATCATGAAGGTGAAGCCAGGCACGGAGAACGGACAGACCTACAGGCTCAAGGGCAAGGGCGTGCCCTCCTTGCGGGGCAGCTACGTGGGAGACCAGCTCATCCACATCGAGGTGGAGGTGCCCAAAAAGCTCACCGAACGCCAAAGAGAGCTGGTCGAGGAGCTCGGCCGTGAGCTCGGCGGCGCCACGAGCCCACAGGCCAGGTCCCACTCCTTCATCGAGCGCCTCAAAGACTTCTTCGATTAGGGGCCCCGCTTAAAAACCTCAGCGCAAAAAGAGCAGATCATCATAGCGGGGCAGGGGCCAGTGCGCCGACCCGACCAGGTCCTCGAGCTGATCGACTATCTCCCGGGCCTCGCCCATGGCCGGGCGCACCTTTTCGGCACACATTCCCGCCAGGGTCACGAGGTTGCCTTCGCGCTCGACGGTCTCCTCGAGCGCTTTTAGTTGGTCGAGCGCAGCGACGAGAGCGTCG
>JAABTR010000782.1 GCA_011389755.1 Deltaproteobacteria bacterium
TTGCCTACGGTCTCACGACTGTAGAGTCACCGCTACCGCTTGAGGTTCACGACCTCTTGGTAGAGCTGGTCCGCGGTGGTCACGGTTCGGCTATTGGCCTGGAAGCCGCGCTGATACGAGATCATGTTCACGAACTCCCCGGCCAGATCCACCGTGGACTGCTCGAGGGCCCCGGAGGTGATGGCGCCCGCGGCTCCGGTGGACGCGAACCCGATGCGCGCGTCGCCCGAGCTTTGAGTCTCCGCCCACAGGTTGTCCCCGGCGCGGGCCAGCTCCTCCTCGGCCTTGAACGTGGCCAGCGCGACCTGCCCGACGAACCGCTGCTCCCCGTTGGAGTAGACCGCCATCACGCTGCCGTCGCTCTCCACGCCCACGCCCGCGAGCTCGCCTGTGGCAAATCCATCCTGCTCCTGGCTGCGGATGGTGCTCGCCGAGGCGTACTGGGTGGTGCCCTGCAAGCCGGTGCCGCCGCTGGCGATGTCGTCGCCGAAGTCGAAGGCGATGGCCTGATTCTGCTCGGCGTCGGTGAAGTCGAAGTCCGACGCGGTGGTGATCGCCTGGCTGTCCAACGTGCCGTCCTCATTGAACGTCAGCGTGCCGCCCGCTCTCTCCTCGGCCACACCCGCGGTGCCACCCGTCAGCTCGCCGCCGTCCACCAGGGCGTGCCACTCCCAAGCGTTTGGCCCGCTCTTTCGGAAGTAGACGTCCACCCGGTGGGAGTTGCCCAGCGAATCGTACACCGTCATCGCCGTCGAGAAGTTCGACGTGGTGCCCGGGTTGGCCGCGTCGAACGCGGCGGGCACCGTGGCGGTGGAGTCGAGGTTCGCCGACAAGTCGACCGCCGTGCTCGCGTTGGGCGGCAGCACCGAGTCCGCGATGGTCATGTCGGTCAGCTGGTTGTCCAGGTTTCCCGACGAGTTCACCAGGTAGCCCTGCAGATTGTAGCCCTGCGGGTTGACCAAGGTGCCGCTGTTGTCGATCTGGAACTGGCCCGCGCGGCTGTAGAAGTTCCCGGATCGCCCGGCGACCGAGCCGTTGACGACAAAGAAGCCTTTGCCGTTGATGGCCAGGTCGGTCGGTGAATCTGTTGTCAGCAGGGTGCCCTGGGCGAACACGCGCGTGATCTTCGAGAGCTTGACTCCCGAACCCGGCTTGTTCATCGCCATCATCGAACGCCCCAGGAGGTCGGAGAAGATAGCCCTCTCCGCCTTGTACCCTGTGGTGTTGACGTTGGCGATGTTGTCGCCGACCACGCCGAGCGCCTCGCCGTGTGCTGTCAACCCTGCCACGCCGGTGTATAGGGTTTTGTTGATACCCATCCGTACTCTCCTTGACGTTCACGCGCGCCTAAAACGCCGCGCGTTGTTCCTCTTGCTTACGCATCCGCATCAGGTCTGCTCGTCCGATGACGGAAAAACCGCCAAAACATCGGCCACCGCAGCCTTGATCGAGCCGATATTCAGCTCGGGATAACCGGCCTCGTAGCCGACGCCGTCCACCACACCGCGGATCTTCGTGTCGGCCCGGACCGCGTTGCCGTCCGCGTCCTCGGCGACGATCTCCATGCGATAAGTCCCCGGGGGGACCTTGGTGCCGTTGTCGTCGCGCAGATCCCAGTCGAACTCCACCTCGCCCTTGCCTTGAGCTCCCAGCTCGATGGTGCGCACCACGTCGCCCTTTTCATCGCGGAGCTTGACCTGCACCGACTCGGCGTCTCCCTCGAGGGAGAAGGCCGCCCCCTTCGACATGTCGGACGCGGTGACCTCCAGCTTGTCGGAGCGCACCTCGACCTCCTTGCCGATGAACTCGGCCGCCTGGGCGTTGGCCATGCCCATCTGCTGCATACCGAGGATGTTGATCCCTTCGTTGACGGAGACGAGCTGCTCCACGCTGGAAAACTGCGCGAGCTGCGCCACCAGGTCGGAGTTCTTCATCGGCTCGAGCGGATCCTGGTGCTGCATCTGAGCGACGAGAAGCTGCAAAAACTCTTCCTTGCCGAGGTTCTGCCCGCCGACCTGTTTCCCAAGTCCCAATCCCGATAATGCCTGCTCCGTGTTGTTGACCTGCATCGTCGTCCCTTTTTTTTACAGGCGGCTTAAAAAAGCCAAAAAAGCCCGCCGCCTTTCGCTCTATGCGATCACGTTCAACGCGTGATCTTCGTCCAGCCTCGCCCGCACCGGCCCCTTCTTGGGGGCACCTGGGGAGGCACCATCTTTGTCCGAATCGTTTCGCTGGGACCTGCGGCTCTTGTCGTCCATGGCCACGTCGAACCCGGCGAGCTCGAGGCCGCAGCCCGCGAGCCGCTCCCGCAGCTCCTCGAGCGACATGGTGAGCAGCGCCCCGGTCCGGGCGTCGGGCACGTTGGCGGTGACGAACACTCTTTTGCCTTCAATTCGTACATCGAAACGAACCTCGATTGCCTGTTCCAACCTCGACGAGAATCGAACCTTTTCTCTTCCCGCCAACACAGACTGATGCAACCGCCGTACCAACTCCCCCAGATCTCTCTCGCCAAGACCGCCGGATCTCGCAGGAAAACCCCTCACGTCGTCTTCGATCGCCGTCGGCCCCGGCGCGACGACGGGTAAAGCCAAATTATTTCGATGTCTTTCGCGATCCCGCTCCGATCCATCCCCGCCGCGCTCGAAACCGCGATCTCCAGCCAGATCCCGTGCAATTTCACTGGCGGGCGCCCCCGGATCTCGATCCGGATCCGCGCCGGCGCCATCCGACTGACACCCCTGCGTCGATTTTCCATCATTTTCTTGACAGACCTGCCCGCGATCTCTCCTTGCCCCCCGTGAATCCGAGCCAGATCCCGCGATCCCCGCCATAATCTCGGCGAAGCCGTCAGATCTCTCGCCCTTAATCCGCGCAGATCTCTCCTCGACCTCGAGGGCCCTGGCCGCAAACTCGATCTGCCTAACGGTTTCCATCTTCGGGCTCCTTGTTATCGCTCGCGATCTCTTTGGGACCGGGCTTCGGGGCCGGTCCGTCCGTCTTGGGGCTCCGGGGCCCGAGCATCGCCTGAGCGAGCGCCGCGGCCTGGGGACC
>JAABTR010000783.1 GCA_011389755.1 Deltaproteobacteria bacterium
GGTCGACGCCGTTCAGTTCGGTGGAGATGGGACGTTCGGAGAGGGCGCGCCCATCCCTCTGGACGGGGCGATGCACCAAGAAAGACAAGGTCGCGTGGACACAAGCAACAACGCGATCGATTTTGTCGGATGGAGTAAGGCGACCCCAGGGCGCTGACGCGCCCCAGCGGATGATGGACAGCGAGCTCGGGGCGACGTATCAGGTGAGCTGGCGGCGCTTTTTCACCAGGTCCATGGCTTTCGAGTACTCGATCTCCCAGTCCCGGGTGCCTTCCTCGAGGTTCTTTATTTTGGCGCGGGCTTCGGCGTCGAGCTCCTGCTCGATTTCCGTGTGCCGCTGTAGAATGTGGCGCATCTTCCGCTTGAGCTCGTGATCTTCGGAATAGATCTCATCGACGAATTGGCTGTGCATGAACGCCCGGATAATCTGCTCCATGATATAGTCGATGGCCTCATCGCCCATGACGAATTTTTGCCGATCGGCGAGCTGCCGCTTGACCTTTTGATAGGTGGAGAAAGGCAGCCCCTTTTTTTCGCACAGATCCTTGGCCGATTCCGTCAGCTCTCTATCCGTGCGGACATACTCTTTGAGAACGGCTTCGATATCCAGCTCGACTTCGTTGGGCGCTTCGGTGTCGATGTCGCCCTCGTCGATCAGGTGCTTGGCGATTTCCGCAGCGATTATCGGTATTTTACCGGAGTAGAGCTTCATCAGATGTCCTTTGTTCGATGAGCGATGGTTTCTCTTCGAGCCGGGGCGAGTATTGCCGGATAAGACTTTCTTGTCAAACACCGGCTCGCGCGTCTTAAGAGGATTCGAAATCAGTTGCGGGATTTTGCTTCGGCTTCGTACTTGGAGGGGCACTTTGTCATGATCTCGCTGGCTTCGAAGATATCGGACTGGGGAGCGAGCCGGCCGTGGACGACGATCTCTCGTCCGGGCTGCATGGCATCGGGCAGCACCCCTTCGTAGGCCACGGTCAGCTTCTTGTCGCCTTTGGCGATTGTGAAGCGGTACTCACCTGTGCCCGGCTTTTGGCGGATGGACTGCTCCTCGAGAACGCCGTTGATGCGCACGGCGCGGCCTTCGAAGCGGTCCCGCTGGGCGAGCAGCTCATCGACCGTTTTGTAGTAGACCATGGAGTCGCCGAAGCTGCTCGAGAGCAAGTAGACCAGCCCTCCACCGATGACGAGGACCGTGACGATCACGGAAGCGATTTTACCCATGGAATCTCCACCTTTTTTGTGCTCGAGCAGGGGCGCTAGGGGGCGACTGGGCGAAAGTCCACTGCGTCGAGGTATGTTCCCTCATAGTTCTTTTCCCAATCTGAGCCGTGAATCAAGCGGAACCGAAAGTTTGGTGGAAATTTGCTCCAGTCCAGGCGAAAAACTTTGGGTGTCCAGCCCTCCGATGAGCCGGAGAAGCAGCCGTGATCGACGATCTCGAGAGCTTGGTCACAACCGATGACGTCCGGCGGCGTGTGGCTGGTCTCCATGTTGTTTACAGTCCAGCCGCCTTCGGGCGCCACCGTCTCCCATGATTGTCCGTTGAAAAACTCCACGGTAAGCCCGTCTTTGTAGGAGCTGCCGCTGCCAAAGGTGGAGTCGTACTCGTATTGGAGCATGAAGGTCACCTCGACGTGTCGGTCATCGCAAGGCGTCATGTCGATGGCGCGCGAGGTGAGACGGGCCGATTCGCAGGTTTTGTAAGGCTCGCCCCAGAGGGTCGCCCACGCGGTGCGGCCGGTGTCGAGGGTCCCGTGCTCCCAGACAGCGTGAGCGGGATCGGCCGAGTGGGGGGTCATCTCGTCTGGGTCGTCAAACGAGCTCGAGGCACTGAGACAGATCTCCTCGCAGGTGATCTCGGTCTCGGTCTGCGAGTCGGTGTCGATGGTCTGCGAGTCGTGGTCCGTGGATGTCTCGACGTCCCAGGTGTCGCTGTCGTCTCCATCGGACACGGTGTCAGGCGCCGAGCAGGTCTCGGTGTCTTCGGTCCCTTTGTCGGTCTCGCCATCGCTGTGGGTGTCCCCATCGGTAAATGAGGAGACTTCGACGGCGTCGGCCAGCTGGGAAGATCGCCCCCAGGGATCGATGACCCGGAGTGAGTAGTCGCCCGGTGGAACGGAGCCTGCGTCGATCCAGACCTCGAGCCTGCGCTCGTCGAGCCAGTTGACCTCGTCCGCAAAGAACACGGCGCTCTCGTCCTCGACGGAGATGAACTCCACCGCGTATGAGTCGTCCGTGGCGATGGCCGTGCCATGCCCGCAGCTCACGTCTCGAAAAAGGGCGATGGAGAAGGAGTCCCCCGAGATCGTCAAAGAGGTGTCCTCGCTAGAGTCGATGGTCTGTGGCTCGACGAAGGTGAGAGTCGCCTCTGGACCTTCGGGCTTCAGACTGTGACAACACGCCAAAACCGCCGTCAATACAGCGGTTCCCGCCACACGTGTGTTTTTCAGCTTTTTCATAACCGGGCCATACTAGCCGGGTTCGAACCAGTATTCAACGCCGACGATGGCCCTTAAATAATTCGGTATCCTAATCATCTATTCGAGCAGAGCCGCGAGCAGGCGCAAAAGTCGAAGGCTCAACCGTCTGCTCGGAGCAAAGGCGCAGCCCTCACCGTCGTCTGCCTGTTGTCGGCATGCCGTGCTCGTGCCGTCGAGATCGAGGCCGCAGTAGGGCGGCCGGCAAAAGCGTGGGTCGTCTTGGGCGGGGTAGACGCTGCAGAGTCCTTGGATGTCGTCTTCGGCCAGGTCGCGTTTGATGATTTCTCCGGGGCTCCCGTAAGGAGCCATGGTGGCCTCAGGGTGCCCGAAGGGGTGCTCGAGGCCCACCGTGTGGCCGATCTCGTGGGTGACGGTGCTCAGGTAATCGATGAGGCCGGTCTGCGGCGGGTAGCTCTCGGTGGAACCGAAGTCGTTGTACGCGGCGTTGAACTCGATGTCCGCGTCCAGGATTTCGTTGGTGTTTTTGTCGAAGTGCACCGAGGTCAGCGCGATGACGCGGGGATCGTGGGGCCAGCTCTCGACGCGGTCTCTAAACACGAGCAGGTTG
>JAABTR010000784.1 GCA_011389755.1 Deltaproteobacteria bacterium
GCACCCTGGATATCACGACCCTTTGCCTGGTGCCGCGGGTGGTGGAGAGCGTACCGGTTCCCGTCATCGGCGGCGGCGGCGTGTCGGACGGGAAAGGGATCGCCGCGCTCCTGGCCCTCGGCGCCGAGGCGGTGATCGTGGGGACGTGCCTGCTCGTCGCTGAAGAGACGCCCCTCCACCCGGACATCAAGGATGCTCTGTGTCGCAGCAGCGAGCTCGACACGCGCCTGGTGCTGCGCTCACTGGAGAACACACACCGCGTGCTCAACAATGAGACCGCGAAGAAAGTCGCCGAGCTGGAGGCGGGGGGAGCCACTCTGGCCGAGCTCATGCCGCTCATCGCCGGCATGGTGACGAAGGAGAAGTTCCAAGAGGCGTCCGACGGCGGGCTGCTCGCTTGTGGTCAGGGAATCGGCCTCGTGCGCAAGGTGCAGCCGATGCGCGAGATCATCGAGCAGCTCGTCTCCGAAGCAGAAGAGACAATATCGAGGCTCGACAAGATACGAAGCTAACCCCCCCCTCCTCGCACAGCGGCGGACACATGACCAAAGCCGTGACGAAGAATCTCACCGACAAGCCCTCGAAATTGGGCTGGATAAAGCTCCAGGGTGAAGTCGAGGTCGCCGGCGACGCGCTCCTCCAAGATGGGCACGTGTTCGGCGACACCCTGACCGATGAATTCACCGGAGAGTTCAGCGCTTGGAGATAGAAGCGATTTTGGTTCCGCGGCCGCCGCTCGCCGGTGTGTCGTCGAAGACCTCCACCACGTGGTAGACGCAGGCGATGCTCCGCCCCGAGCCGTGGTGGACAAAATCGTGAACCGCGTTGACGTACCCGATGAGCGAGCGCTCGTACTCCGTGAGCCCCGGGTTATCCGGGTGGAGGAGCTGCGGGACCGCGCGCAGCTCGAAGGTCGGGTAGGCCAGAAACGAGGCCGACGCTATCGGGTTCGCCATCATGTTCAAGAAGGTGTGGGTCATGTAGTCCGGCGTGGTGAAGAGCTCCAAGGAGATCTGTTTGCGCCGATCGAACAGCCCCGGGATTCGATAAAAATGGCCTAGAAAATTGGTCTTCGCGCGGATCGACGCCGCGAACTCCCCAGACGCTTTCCGCTCGATCTCGGCTCCGACAAAACGGAGCCTCTCGATGCTCTCCACGAGCTTGTCTGCCACCGGGACGAACCCCATGCCCTTGTACGCCGTATTCAACGAGAAGGCGGAATCGCGGGCCGGCCCGCCGTAGGTCGCGACGCAGGCGTTGTGGGGTCCGTCCAAATCGCGCGGATCGAACCCCTTGGAGACGAGCTCCTTGAGGCGCACCTGGCGCTCCTCCAGACTCCAGCGAACAAAACGATCGGGGAGATCCACCGTCTTTATGCTGCGCCATGTCCCATCGATGCGCGCCCTGATCACGCCGGATTCGATCGCGGAGGTGTCCACGGTCCGCTGGACGAAGTGCCCCCCTTTCCACCACCGCCGCGGGTCTTCAGGCGGCCCATCGGGACCGCCGGTCGAACGCCGCGAGCAGCCCGCTACCGCGCCGGCCAAAGCGGCTGCTGCGCTCCCGAGGAAACACCTGCGACGCCAATCAATGGTCATCTGCCCTCCTCCACACAAAAAGCCCCAAAGACCCTATCGAAGCGTCCCCTTCGAGGTCAGAGTCTTTGAGCGTGACACCTGAGCTAGACTACGACCCGAATCGCCGCCTCTTTCGAGACGGTGCACCGGTACTCGCACAGGCCACATCCGGTGCACAAGTCCTCTTTGACCACGGGCATGTGGATCGGGTCCCCCCACCTCGAGACGTACTTCGTCTTAACGAGGATGATCGCCGACACCGGGCACGCGGCGTAGCACACCGTGCAAGGTGTCTTCTCCCGCGACACGCGGCATCTGTGGGTGTCGATTTTGGCTTTCCCAAGCTTAAAGGCCTGCTTTTTCTCGAGCGGCAAATCCTGAATCGCCCCGGTGGGGCACACGCTGCCGCAGGCGTTGCAGTCGTATTCACACCCGCCGTCTCTGGCGACCAAAATGGGGGTCTGAAAGGAGGTGGGCCCCATTTCGTCGGTGCACGGCTTCAAGGTCCCCGAAGGACAGACCCGCACGCACGCGCCGCAGCGAATGCACAGCCGGCTGAACGTCGGTTCTTGACGGGCTCCGGGGGGGCGCAGCGCAGCCGCCTTGGACGGCTTGTCCCCGAGTCTCCCAAAGAAAACGCCCGAGGCCAAACCGACCCCGACAGAGGCCAGGTACTGACGTCGCGGCGCACTAAAGAGGGCTTCTCGCCGCGGTGACGTGCGGCGCCTGAACTCCAAGGCGCCCGCGGTGCAGCCGCTCGTGCAGGCCCGGCACTGGATGCACTCGGCCGGGTCGTAGTCTTCGGGGGCCAGGCCGCTCGCGCCGGTGCTGCAAACATCTGTGCAACGTCCGCATTGTGTGCATCCGGCCCTGGTGCGCTCGACCATGGCGCCGCGCTTTGTCAGCACCCCGAGCAACGCCCCGAGGGGACACAAAACGCGGCAAAAGAATCTCTTTCCCACCACGAGATGAATGATCAAAACGAGAGCGCCGACAACGATGACCGCCGGCACATCCACCCGCCCGGGGACGAGCAGCATATTTATCCGGGACGCCCAGACAATCGGGTCCAGCGCGTATCCGACAGCTAAGCCCAGCGAGGCCGCGAAAAAAAGAACCAAAACGAGGTGGTACTTAACGACCTTGGCGGCCAAAAAGCGCGCCGGCACGCTGACGAGCCAATTCAGCGCGTCGAGGGTCGCTCCAAAGGGGCAAGCCCAACCGCAAAACACGCGCCCCTTGAAGAGGGTCACCAACACGAGGATCGCGGTCAGGGCGATCGACGCAAACAGCACACGGCCGGCCAGAGCGGGGATCCAAGAGGCGATGAAATCGAAGCGGAAGAACAGCTCGCTTATGGGCCACAGATCCGGCAGGGCGAGAAAGAGAAGAAAGATCACAAAAAAAGCAGCTTGGGAAATTCGTCTAGCGAGCATTACCTGACCGTGACGCGAGGGTTGAC
>JAABTR010000785.1 GCA_011389755.1 Deltaproteobacteria bacterium
CTCGCTTGCAAACCAAGACGCGCCTGCGCATCTGCCTCCCCTTCGACGCCATCGGCGGCGTCCACACGCTCCTCCACTCCTACGCCGCCGAGAAGACTAAGGAAAGCTTCAACACTGAGGGCGTCGTCATGGAGCTGGTCGTCGAATCGGATGAGGTGACGCGCTTCGACTCCGACCTCAAGAGGCTGCTCAGAGGAGGACGCGATCTCGAGGTCCTCGAGACCTTCGTGACATAAAAGACCCGATCAGAGAACAAGCCACCGGGCGCCGCTTTCAGTTTCTGGTCCGCACCTCTTTTTCGACCGCCGCGTCGTGCTCGGCGACCATCTTCTCGTAAAGCTCCACCTCGCGCCTGTTGCCGACGATGATCGGAACGCGCTCGTGCAGGTCGCTCGGCTGGATGTCCAAGATGCGCTCGCGTCCGGTGCTGGCCAGGCCCCCGGCTTGCTCGGCCAACATGGCGATGGGCGCGCACTCGTAGAGCAGCCGCAGCTTCCCCTTGCCCGTGGCCTCATCGGCCGGATACATGAAGACGCCTCCGTAGAGGAGGTTGCGGTGGAAATCCGCCACGAACGAGCCGATGTAGCGCGACGAGAGCTTTTGGTAGCGCTCTTCTGAACCGAACCGGACATAGTCGGCGAACTGCTTGCTGGGCGCGTCCCACTTGTTGTAGTTCGCCTCGTTGGCCGAGAAGCACTTGCACCGGTCGGGGATGATGATGTTCTCGTGTGAGAGGATGTACTCGCCGATCTCGGGATCGAGCGTGAAGCCGTGAACACCGTGGCCTGTGGTGTAGACCAGCATAGTCGAAGACCCGTAGATGACGTAACCTGCGGCTTCTTGCTTGTACCCGGGTTGTAAAAAGTCGCCCAAGATGCACGGCTCGTCCGACTTGAGCCCCTTGGTGTCGCTGATGGCGCGGTGGATGGAGAAGATGGTCCCCACCGACACGTTGGCGTCGATGTTGGACGAACCGTCGAGGGGGTCGAACAAGATGATGTAGTGGTCGTCGTCGTCGACGCTCGTCTTGCGGGCCACCGGGATCATCTCGTCGTCTTCTTCGGACGCCATTCCCGCGATCGAGGGCATCCAGCGGAAAGTGGCCTTCATGATATCATTAGCCAGGACATCGAGCTTGGCCTGTGTCTCGCCTTGGACGTTCTGGGTCCCTTGCATGCCGAGAACATCGACGAGTCCGGCCTTTTGGACTTTCGACGTGACGACCTTCGACGCGACGCCGATCCGCCGAAGCAGGTTGGAAAACACGCCGCGGCTGTGCGGATGCATCCTCTGTTCCTTGGCGATGTAGCTCTCGAGTGTTTCGAAATCTTTCCAGCCCGAATCCGGCATATCTCCCCTCCTTTTTTGTTCGGTTGCGTTGGTCGGGTCGATTATCTCACTTTCTACCACGCGGCAAAAATCGACCGCCACCAAAAAAACTCCTCTTTTCATCCCTTTATCTCATGTCTTTTTCGCAAATCGCTCCTCGTGCACAAAATCCTTCAGCTCTCGGCGCCGAGGCGCTCGGCCGGGCTCCCCCGCGGGGCGGCCCAGCGGGAGGATCTCCACCGGCTGCACATCTTCGGGCGCAGCCAGGATTTTTGCGACGCTTTGGTGATCGAACGCCCCCACGTGAACCGTCCCAAACCCCAGCGCGTGCGCGGCGAGAGTCACGTTTTGGGCGAACAGACCGACGTCGAACATGAGCCAGTCTCCAAGGGCGGTGGAAGCGTCTTCCCCCTTGAACCCGGAGCGTCCTTTTCGCCCGCACAACACAAGCACCACCGGTGCCTCCAAGACCGCCGCGCGGGCCGGGTTGTGAGGTGAGAGCGTCTCGTGCAGCCGCTGTTTGATCTCGGGCTCGCGAACCACCACCACTTCCTGACATTGCGTATTAGCCCACGACGGCGCAAAACGCCCCGCTTCGAGAATCGCGTTCAAATCGTCTCGGGATACGGGCTCAGAAGAGAGCTTCCGACACGACCTTCGACCGTGGATCGCTTCAAATAGTTCCATATCGACGCTCCTTATAGGTTCGACATAGTAATCACGACCATCTTGCCAGACCACCGGTGCGAAACCAAATGCGCAGCGTCATGTTCGCACCTAAAACTGCCAATCGATCTCGACCTCGCCTCCGAGAATCGGTAATCTTCAAAGTCATGAACATCCTCATCGTATATCCCAAATGGCCCAAACTGCCGGGCCAGCGACCGTTCCACCTGCCACCCCACGGACCGGTAGTCCTCGCCGCCGCGATCCCAAAGGAGCACGAAGTCGTTTTTATCGACGAGAACGTCCAGCAGCTGGATATGGAGGCGGACGCGGACCTGGTCTGCGTCTCCATGATGCTCTCGTCACAAATACCGCGGGGGTTTGAAATCTCCTCGGCATTTCGCGACCGAGGCATCCCGGTCATCTTCGGAGGGATCGCCGCTGCGCTCCACGTCGAAGAGACGGTGCCCCACTGCGACGCGGTCTTCGTGGGCGAGGTCGAGGGCCGATTCGAAGGCGTGCTCGACGACTTAAAGGACAAAAAGCTGCGCAAGATCTACAACTACCTGGAAGCGCCCGTCCCCATAGAGCGGGTCGGCACGGCGCGGCGCGATATCCTGCACCGCCCCTCCTACACCTACCGCGGCGTCAAGATGCCCGACCTGGTGCACGCCTCACGGGGCTGTCGCTTCGGCTGCTATCCCTGCTGCGTGCGCTATCTCGGGGGCACCTCTTTTCGGCCGCGTCCCATCGAAAAGGTCGTCGAAGAGGTCGCGTCGATACCGAACAACAGGCTCTTTTTCGTGGACAACTCCCTGGCCCAGGATAAAGCCTGGGAGCTTGACCTCTTCGAGGCGCTCGCGCCTTTGAAGCGCTCCATCATCTGCCACCCGGTTCAAGACGACGATGACGTGCTCGACGCCGCGGTCGAAGCCGGCCTGTGGTGGGTCTATCAGGCCGTCTTCGACACGTCGGACAAGATCCGCCGCCGCGTCCGCAGGCTCAAGGAGCGGGGCGTCTGCGTGGAGGGCAC
>JAABTR010000786.1 GCA_011389755.1 Deltaproteobacteria bacterium
CAGGGGCTCATCGCCTGGGAGTTTCTCAAGATCATGCAGCAGACGGGGCAGGCCGACGAGGGGCTCGCCATCGATTGGCCCGCGGTCTTCGCCGCCGACACCTTGAGGACGAGGCCGATCCGGCTGATGCAGGAGATCTACCAGCATGACCACCTGCTCCGGCTCGTCGCCGACCTCTGCGCCTTCTTCGGCGTGCGCGACTGATATCGCCGATATCCTGACCCTTGATGTCGGTGCGGGCGTTACTACATTCGATATAACTATTTTCGAAGGAAGGTCATGTCACTGAAGATCAGATTGATGCTCTTGGGTTCGATCGGCTTCGTCTTACTGCTCCTGCTGTTGAACCTGCTTCAGATGCACTGGGGCGACACCTTCGTCGTGCAGGCCGCCACCCAGCGGGTGGAGCAGAACATCAAAGGCGCCTGGAAGGTGCTCGAAGCAGAGGAAAAGCGCCTGGAAACCCTCGCGGCGCTCATCGCCAAATCCGAAGCACTCCAGTCCGCGCAAGCCACAGGTGCTCAGCCCGGGCCGGATCTTCGCAGGTTACGCGACGAGTGGTCGCTCGACATCCTCGAACGGGTTAAAACTCGTCCATCGGGTGGTCCAGCGCAAAACCCCATAGCAGCCGAGCTCATGCGACGTTTCGGTGGAAAGAGGCTGAGCGAGGGACGCTTTTCCGGCATCGTCTCCATACCCCCGGCTATCATAGAGCGAGCGGACAAACGGTTTCAAGCGCGTGCACACCCCGGCGGCGAACCGATCCCCGCGCTGTTCATGTTCAGCCTCGCTCCTATCAAGAATCACGACCGCGCATCCGGCGACGGGATCGTGGCGGCCATCTGTCTGAGCTGCGCCGACCACCTCCTCGAGGAGATTCAAAGCATCACTTACGAAGATGAGTTCTACGAAGGCAAACGCGTGGGGACGGCGACGATCTTCTCGGGCAAGGTTCGCGCCTCAACCACTGTCCTGCTCCCTTCCAATGAAAACGCGGTGGGCACGGTCGTCTCCGACGAGGTGGCGCAAAAGGTCCTCGAGCAGGGGCAGCCCTGGACCGGCCGAGCCCTCGTCGTGGACACCTGGTACCTGTCTCGGTACGAGCCCATCCGCGATCCGGACGGAAATATCATCGGTATCCTCTACGTCGGAGAGCTCGAAGAGCTCTATCTCGATCAAAAACACAGCATGGCGATCACGGGCTCCTTGGTCGTGATCGCGGTCGTGCTTCTCGTCCTCTTCGCGGGAGTTGTCGTATACCGTCAGGCGAGACGTCTCGCCGCAGTCAAAAAACAGGTGAGGTTCGAGTTCATTCGCGTCTTGGGACACGAGCTAAAGGCGCCCCTCAACGCAGTGGAGGCCTACCTTGTGCTCCTCAAGGAGCAGACCCTCGCAGAGATCCCAAAGGTCTACCACCAACCCGTGGCGCGATCCCTTGTGCGCCTCCAGTACATGCGCAAACTCATCACGGATCTTCTGGACATGACAAGGATCGAAACCGGCCACCGGGCGCGGGAGCTGCAGCCTCTCGACCTCATCGCCACGGCGAAAACCGCCATCGAGGGGCTTAATGTGGAGGCCGAAAAACGAGGGATAACCATCGACCTGAGCGCTGCCGAGCCCCTCGACATGCATGGAGATCCCACGGAGCTGTCTATGCTCTTCAACAACCTGCTCTCAAACGCCGTCAAGTACAACAAAGATGGCGGCACGGTGGACATCGCCCTTCGCAAAAAAAACAAGACCGTCG
This sequence comes from Deltaproteobacteria bacterium, assembly GCA_011389755.1. Lineage (GTDB taxonomy): Bacteria > Myxococcota_A > Polyangia > JAAYKL01 > JAAYKL01 > JAABTR01. Next base: position 1,751 of record JAABTR010000786.1, read on the forward strand.
AGATAGAGGTTCGAGATACGGGCATCGGAATGACGCAAGACGAGGTGAGCAAGCTCTTCGGCGAGTTCGTTCGAATCAAAAACGAAAAGACCCGAAACATCCTGGGCAGCGGGCTCGGGTTATCCATCCTCAAGAAGATCGTCGAACTCTACGATGGCACCATCGAAGTGACGAGCGAACCGGGCGTCGGCACGACCTTCCGTGTGGTGCTCAAGACCGCTTAGTTAGACCTCTTCGGCGTCGGGCGGCGCCGCGCCGCGCCCGCTGGGCTCATTGAGCAGCTCCGACAGGCGCTGTATCAGTACGCTCGGGGCGAAGGGTTTTTGCAGCGTGGTGACTTCGCCCACTTCGTGCACAGATAGGTTCTGAAGCTTGTTTGCGGCGTAGGCCGAGATGAAGAGCACCTGCACCGTGGGATGGGTCCGCAGGATCTGGGTGACCAGGTCGTAGCCGTCGATCGGGGCCATCAGCACGTCGCTGACGACGGCGTCGATGTCGCCGCCGTCCTCGGCTAGCATGCGCAGCGCCTCGGGGCCTCCGGGCGCGGCCAGGACCTCGAACCCCGCGATGGACAGGGCATCCTCCAAGAGCTCCAGGATGGTGAGGTTGTCGTCAACGAGCAGCACGCGTCCTCCCTTGATAGGGCGCTTTGCCAAGGCGGCGGGGGGCTCCGCCTGCAGGCTCTCTCCATCGTACACGGGGATCCAGAACCGAAAGGTCGTCCCGCGGCCTGGCTCACTCTCCACCTGAATGTCACCCGCGCTCTGTTTGACGATACCGTGGACGCTCGCCAGGCCGAGGCCGTTGCCGTGGCTCCCCTTGGTCGTGAAGAAGGGCTCGAAGAGGCGCGCCTTTACGGACTCGTCCATGCCCACGCCCGTGTCGATGGTTTCGCACATCACGTAGCGCCCGGCGGCGAGCCCGAGGACCTCGTCCTCGCGGAGCTCGACGTTGCGGGTGCGCAGGGTCAGCGTGCCTCCCTTGGGCATGGCGTCGCGGGCGTTGATCGCCAGGTTCAAGAAGACCTGCTCGAACTGGCTCGGGTCGACCTGGGTTTTTTCGAGGTCGGGGTCGAGATCGAGGATCAACCGCACGTGATGGCCGAGCATGCGCGTCAGCAGCGCCTCGGTGCTCACGATGACGTAGTTAAGCATCGTGGGGCGGGGCTGCATGATCTGCTTGCGTCCGAAGGCGAGCAACTGCCGGGTCAGCTCGCTGGCCTGTCCGGCCGCCTTCTCGATCTGTGCCATGAGACGCGCCGACTCGGGCAACTAA
>JAABTR010000787.1 GCA_011389755.1 Deltaproteobacteria bacterium
TTGCGATGATCGGTTGCTGGGAGCTGCCCGCGTTCGATCCGAGAGGCACGGAGCTGGACGACCTGACAGCCCCCGCGACCGTGGACACCGGCCCGGAACAAGGCTCGGACTCGCAAAGGATTGAAAAAGTCGATACCGAAGGCGACCCCGACGATCAATCAACTCCTGAAAAAGACACCGAGCCGGACACTATCATTCAAGATCTTTTTTGCGCCGAAGGCACCTGCGCGGTCAGTGGGAAGATTCTGCGCGATCAGACCTGGACGTCCGATCGGGTCTACCTGCTCAAGGGGACGGTCTTCGTGGGAGACGAGCGACATCCGACCGCTGTGACCGTCGAACCTGGGACCATCATCAAGGGAGACTTCGCCACCACCGGCACACTCGTCATCAGCCGCGGCTCGAAGATTCTGGCCGAGGGCGCCCCGGACGCCCCCATCGTGTTCACGTCCGCGCAGCCCGCGGGACAACGTCGACGAGGAGACTGGGGCGGCCTCATCATCAACGGCAGGGCGCGCATCAACACCTGTGACGAGGGCGTGTGCGAGTCCCTCGGGGAAGGCGGGACCGGCCTGTACGGCGGCGACGACGACGACGACGACTCAGGCATCTTGAGCTACGTCCGCGTCGAGTTCGCCGGCAAGCAGCTCGGCCCCGACAACGAGCTCAACGGCCTCGCCCTGCAGGGGGTTGGTTCCGAGACGCGAATCGACCACCTGCACCTGCACATGAACAAGGACGACGCCATCGAGTTCTTCGGGGGCACCGCGACCTTCAAGTACATCCTGACAACCGGCACGGGCGATGACAACCTCGACTGGACCGAAGGGTGGAGAGGCAAGGGACAGTTCTTCGTGGCGCAGCAATACTGGGACGACTCCGACAACGGCATCGAAGCCGACAACAGCGGGTCAGACAATCTCGCCAAGCCGGTCTCCGCCCCCGAGCTCTCGCACGTGACGCTCATCGGCTCCCCCGAGTCCCAAAGCTCGGACATCGGCATTTTGCTGCGAGAGGGCACTCACGGAGCCCTCTCGAATGTCATCGCTGTGGGGTTCGAGGCGGCCTGCCTCGACGTGGACGACGACGCCACCTGGCAAGCCGTATCCGACGGCAACCTGCGCATCACCCGCTCCATCATCTCGTGCTTGACGCCGTTCGGGAGCAACTACCCCGAGACCGATCCGGACGGCGCGAGCGTCGGTGGCTTCTTCGCGGCCGACTCATTTAACGCGCAAGCCGACCCGCGCATCGACGAGCCCTTCGACTGCGAAGACCCCCACTTCGCTCCACTGCCTGACTCTCCAGCCCGCACAGGCGGCCGCGCGCCCTCGGATCCCTTCTTCACGCCCGCGAGCTACCGAGGGGGCGTCGATCCCGACGACGACTGGATATCCCAAGGCATCGTCTCCGGCTGGATCTCGTTCAAGGCGAGCTAGTCTGCGCCCCTCACGAGTTCCCGGCGAACCTCCACGAGACGGCTGCGTCCTCGCCTCGATGAAGCCGCACCGCGCAGACGCTCCCTCCAGAGAGCCGGGGATACCGAGCGCGCAGCTCAGCGAAGTCGGTGCTCTCCAAAAACGCCGTAAGTAGCTCCAAGGCGCATTCGGTCTCTGCGCTCGGATCATCGCCCTCGAGGCACACCGCCACAAGACGCTCCCGCGCCCTCTTGGCCGTGTTCTGGATGCAAAAGTCCTCGAGGTGCAAAACAAGGTCCCCGTTCGGTAGGAGTTCGCAGTGGCACATACTCTTATTCTCGCTCCCTGACAGTAGGCTCTATCTCAAAAGGGTCATGCCTTCTCAGATGTATCCGTTTGGAGCCCCGAAGGGGGCAGCAAACGCCTCTTCGCACCGATCAATCGCTTGCTGGACCTTCTGCTTGAATCTTCTCCTATACGAACACGTAGAGCAGGATCTTCCCGATGGTCTCGCTTGCGATCGCGGCGATGATGAACGAGACGATGACCTTCCAACCGGCAGCGCCCGAGGCCGTCTTGAAGCCCCGATAGGCCGCGACCGCGAACCAAATGACGAGCGGGATCGTCGCAAGCCCTATCACCGCGAGCTCGAGGGCCGCGTCGGCGAGGCTCCTTGCTTCGCCGACAAGAACCGGAAAGAGCGACCGCGTGACCACGGCAGCAAAAAACAGCGGCACCCTGGCCACCCCCGTCGCCGCGATAAAGTCGACCAGGCGGCCCTGACGTACAAAGGCCAGGCTGAGCAACCAGGCCACCACGGCAAAAAGAGGCCACGAGACCAGCTGATCGGCCACGGCTACGAGCCATGTGACCTCTGACGCCGCGCCGATGGTCTCTTGCCCGAATTGACCGGCGAGCTCGCCGAGGGGGATCTCAAGGGGGACGTGAATATCGAAGACGCCATCGAAGCGCACATCGGCCAGCTTGCCGAGCAAGGCGCTCGCGCCGCTGATGACAAGGGCCACCGCGACAGCGCCCCCGGTCCCCAGAGCTTCGAGCGGGTTGAAGAGCCACGTCCAGACAGACGCCTTTTTCTCCGTGTCCATGGACGCGAGCAGCTTCTCCCCTTCCTCAGGGGTTATTTGCCCGGCCGCGATCATGTCGAGCACTTTTTGACGCGGGTTCTTGGCAGTCATGACCGCACCTCCTCGAGCCTCTTTGCTGCCTCTTCCACCGACATATCCCCCTTGGCGATGGCGTCGAGGATCGCATGCCTTTTATCATCGGGGTCTTCTCCGATCCCTTC
>JAABTR010000788.1 GCA_011389755.1 Deltaproteobacteria bacterium
CCTTCCATCCGCTCGATGAGCGCGTTGAGCCGGTTGCGCACGGTCGGGTAGCTCTGGCCCAGGTGCTTGGCCATCTGCTTGAGGCTCCCCGACGACTTGACGAACTGCACCACGAACGCGAGGTCCTCGCGGGGCAAAAACAAAAGCTCGGGCAGCAAAAAGGACCCTTCGAGTTGAGTCCCGCACCCCGGACACGTGAGCTTGCTCACCTGCAGTTGACTTTGGCAGCTGGGGCACTGTGTGGGCATGAAGGCCATGATGAACACCTCCTGTTGTCGAACCCTCCATGG
>JAABTR010000789.1 GCA_011389755.1 Deltaproteobacteria bacterium
GTCCGATGGGGTGTCGTCGCAGGCCGGGATGGCCACCCAGGCCATGCCCGTGACCAGCAGCGACAAAAGGATGCGTCTCATCATTTTCACCTCTTCTTTGTACAGACCACAGACCCCCTCGCAGCGCTGACGCACGAACGAGCCGGGATCGCTCGCCGGCAGCCGCGGCGGTGCTCAGCGCGCCCGGATTCGGCTCCCAGAGGGCAACCTGGGGGACCGAGCGGCTGCCTCCGGCGTGCAAGGCCACGAAAATCCCAGGCAAAGGGTTAAAAGAGCCTCGAGCGCACGGAGCGGTGCCCTCCGAGCGCGTGCGGCTCGGTGCTCATGGCGTGGCCGCCACGGGAAGACGGCTCGTCAGGCGAGCCGGAGCTGTGGTTTCGTCTGCAACCGTTGGCTGAGCTCTCGCGGGTCGAGCCACCGATGCACCAGGCTGTCGCGAACGAACTTGATGAAGGCTCGCACTCCCTTGGCGGCGACGACGGCGAAAAGGTGTTCGCTGTACTGCGCCAGCACGTTGAGCGCGTGGCCGAGATGCATCAGGTAGTGGTAGCCCTTCATCGCGTTCCAGTTGAACGAGAAGAGGTGCTCGTAGTGGTAGCCCTGGTGCTTCTCCACGAGGATCGTCTCCTCGATGGCCCAGCGGTGGCGACCGCCCAGATTACAGCGTTCGTGCAGGTTGTCGTTGGTCAGAGGCTCGCTCGAGACCCAGGCGTGGCGAGATCGCTTCTCGATGGGGTTGCCTGCTTTATCGATCTCCTGCCAGGACTCCTCGCAGACGACGACGTGGACAATCTGCTTGTTCTTCTGGTTAGGGCCGAAGCGGTACTCGATATCGTTGACCCATCGGAAGTGCTGCCGACGATTCCCCCAAATTCTGTTGGCCTGCTGGTCGGGCTCGAGCTGGCCCAAGCCCTCGAACTCCTCCCACACACTCGGCAAGGAGTCGTCCTTGAGCACGATCATGAACTGCCAGTGATTCTCATGGCAGATTTGGAAAACAGGGCCGTTGGGGTAAAGCCCGTCGAGCAGGACCATGATGGGCAGTCGGGGAAAAGATTTCTTGAGCCGGTGTGCCATGCGTTTGAAGGCCCGGGTCTCGCAGTCCTGCTTGTCGTTGTCGATGTCACCTTCTGCGTAGTTGAGGAACTCGCTCATCAGCGGCAGGCTCAGCCCGTTGGCAAAGGTGAGACTCGCTTCCAAGACGTACACGTAATACTGCACTTCCTCCTTGTCCGTGCCAGCGTTGATGCGCCGTTGCAGCCATTCCTCGCTGACAAGTTCGCGACGGACAGCCTTCTGAGTACCGTCGAAAACGATGGGGTATCTGCCCGCGACCAACCAGCGAACGAACTTCTTGTTGCGGATGAGACGGTGAATCATTTGTATATGGGCCTGTTGGATATCTTCCACCTCAATACGAGAGAGGATACGATTGAGAGTGTCCTGGTGCGGAAGACTCTCTATCTCCGGGAACAACTCGCGCAAATGCTCGAGCAGTACCGGACCAGTCAAATCTCGGTTGGCTTCGCGTCGTGACGAGATATGAAGGACGAAGCACAGAATGCCGTAGAGCAGGAGCATCGAAAGCTGGTGCTTGATCTTCTTGGGGTTACGATAGTCCATGATCTCCGACAGCGACGACAGCAGGGCCGGCAGTTGCGGCCTGATCGCGTCGAGGAACCGGGCCGTGACCTCCTCTCGTTCTGCCGTCTCTTCCTCGACGCTCGCATGCTCGGAGATACGGTTCGACACCGATGGATTCGTCGCCCGCTGGAGACCTTGGGTCAGCTCACGCTTTCGCTGATCTTCTCGCGCTTGCCGACGTTTCTGGCGACGTGCCTTGATCTCAGCGTTGGTGCGGCTTCGGCGAGTTGGTCTACAGGGGGGAATGGCGCTTGCTACTCATGGTTTTAGGCTCCTTGGTTGAGGTTCGGATAATAAACGTGTACGGAAATCGTCCACTAGCGGACGAACGAGGATGAGTTTTCTGTTGGTGCGATAGCTGTGACCGCGCAGCTTCAGCCCGCTGCCGGTGGTCTCGCCCAGTTCCGACCATCCCGCCGCCCGATAGCAGACCCCGCGATGGCGTGAAGGATCCACGAATGTCTCCAGAAGAACAGGCCGATAGTTCCACCGTGCCTGCCAATCCGCGCGCACCTGACGAACCAGGTGACCCAGCACATGACTCGCCAGATGAGGCACACGAACCCAGGGAAACAGCAAAAAACGGCTGTTGTTGATGACGTAGGGTAGATTGCTCAGCCGCTGCTGAACTGTCCAGCCGATCCACTCATCCCGACAACGAAGAGCGCGGGCTCCGCTGGCTACAAGCAGGCAGCCCACTCGTCCACGGTTCGAGGTGATGAAGTAGCGAAGAGAACACCCGAAGGGGCGCTTGTATCCAAGAAAGTGATAGCGCTCTACAAATCCGTTCCAAAGCGCCGTCGCCTCCCGGTCCCCGACTCGTTCGAGACGGATGGGGCGAATCGACGACAAAGCGCACTCCACCACGGAGCCCGGGGAGGTCGCCTCTCGGACGGCATCATCGGCCTCGGCAGAACCCACGGGGCCGGAGCCGGGCCCGCCGGCTCCTCGTTTGGCCGGTAGCTCCAGCAGCCCTTCCTTCTCCAGCCGCTCCAGCAGCTTCCAACAGGCGCGCATCTGGGGCTTGCCCGTGGCTCCGATCCAGCCCCAATGCTCACAGAGCGTCAGCGCCAGCTCGTGCTTGCTCAGCCCCGAGCACAGCCGCACCACATCTTGGGCGTGCCGGATCTCCTCCGGGCCAACCTTGCGGCCGCAGGCGCTCAGGAATGTCGTCGAATCGTTCGCCATGCTGACACGTCGTCGCCTCTGGTGGCTCCGCCGTCAGCCTAACCTTCTCACATCAGCTCCGCTTGGTCTACCCCCTTTTGCGACAAAAAAAATCGAACGCCCACCGACGCCCCCGGAATGACCTGGCGATTTCACATGTGCGTCAGCGCTGGCGGCCCTTCAGATCGGGATCGACCGTCC
>JAABTR010000790.1 GCA_011389755.1 Deltaproteobacteria bacterium
CAACGCCGAAATGCGAAGAGGGCTTTTCCTACTCCCCAAACGACGACCCCTGCCTGTGCGGCGGCGAGACCATCCAGCCCGACTGGTTCTCGAGCGACTGTGCGTGCATAGACGGCGCCTACACCTGCCAAATCGAAGTGTGATTTTTGTCACGAACCGACTCTACTCGGGCGCGGTCCTACTTTGGGAAGAGGCGTAAAATACCTTCGGAAAGAGGCATGTGCGCTAGCTCAGAGGACAGAAGCTGGGCCACTATTTGCGCTTGCTGCAGATCCTTTTTCGCTTTTATGGGCCTAACGCGCTCCACCGTTCCTACATATTGCTTGTGAATTGCGAACGCTCGCGGATCGACGGTGGGCAGACGCACGGGGTTCCCCTTTTGGTCAAAAACCACTTCCTGTATCGAGGGCGCGGAAACAAGCCACCTGAGAGAACCTATACCTTGTGGTTTCAAATCATCGCCGGGCAAAGACTTGTAGAATTCATTTGGCGTCGCGATGTCCTTGCCCTCCTGCGTGATGAAGTCCACTCGATACCCGTCTCGATTGGCAGCGGCAAATTCGTAGGGTGAGTCGGTGATCCTCCTGAATCCAGGGTCCGCATCTTTGAGCACTGACAGGAGTGTCTTGGTCTTCAGCGATGAGACTATCTTTAGCCGCTGACGACTGTCCATCAACAGGTCGAGGTCGTCCGTGGACAAAAACTCCGGCAAAAAGAGTATTCCCGCCAGCACTTCGTACGCATAGAGCGCATTGGTCCCAATGACCTTGATGGGCGTGCCCAGCTTTTCGAAAGATCGGATCACTTGAGCAGCAACGGCTGGGAAGCGGTTCAAGCGATTTATACGAATGTAACCAGCGTGGATTCTCAATTGATCAGCCAGTTGGGCTCGCCGCGCCTTGTGCTCCGCCCGGGCCTCATCGTATCGAGATTTAATTTCTTCGGTTCTCGTGCAGCGCCTGCCCAGCGATTTGGTACGCCCCCCCGAGTATCCGCGGTAGAGGTACTCTCGGCTGCTGATACGCTTCCAATGCATCGTGCCAAGGAAATTCTTGTCCCGCTCACGAACGTGCTCCATGACCTCGAACACCTGCGTGGCATTGGTGAGGACCTTGCGCTGCTCTGCATTCATTTCTGTATAGAACATATGGCGAGTTTAACTCAAAATAACACGCACGAGGTATTTTTTAGTTAAATATTTTTTTTTCTGTTTAAAACCGGTGTTTTTACTAATTCCCTGACAGCTTTCGTTTTTTTTAGTTAAAACGCCCTCGCAGATATTTGACGTGGTGGTATGAGTCGCTCCCGCCCCCGACACATCTTTTTTTTTGAGCTGTTTCTCTTTTTGTCCGCCTCTGCACCTTTAAGACCGAAGAGCCAGTCATTACTTGGGGAGGAGGTCCACCGAAATAAATCGATTCACGGTTGGCAGCGTCACAAGAGACGAACTGAAAAGCTTGGACACCATAGACTGAGCCGATCCCAGCGACTTACCCGGGGGCTCAACTCAATGAAAGGACAAAAAAATGAGAACTTTGCGTCGATGGTCTTTTTTGTTGGTCGCCGCTGCCTGGATCGTATCCAGCGGCTGCAACCCTCTGCCTTGGCCCGAAAGCCCTTTGTACGAAGAACCCACCAACGACCCCGCCTGGACGCCACCCGAGACTCTGGAAGATGCAATGACCGCCATCGAAGGCCACTATGCCCACTACGACATCGTCGCCTACGAAGGGGAGACCAGCAACGGCGTGATGCGGACGTTCATTATCTCCTACGGGTTCACGGACTTCTACCGGGAGGGCGACACGCTCATCGAGTTCGACGAGTTTTGCCACGCTGAGCACAAAATCAACTCCAAATCAGTCCGTACAGAATTCAGCGATGCCGCCACCCAGGCCATCACTCCGCGCATCGCAGCCGTGGACCTGTACTGGCAAGACGGTCAATGGAAAATCTGGCGAGCGGCGACTCCCACGCTGATCGGGATCGACGGCGACCCCGACCTCCCTCTTTCGATGGATCCAAACGACCCCAACATCAACGACGACGATGGTGACGGGCATCCCGGTGTCACCGTCGACATGACGATCGGGCGCTTCATCGACGCACAACTCTACATCGCACGCCGAGAGATCTTTCAAAACGACCTCACCCTCTACTCCGACGGCACCTTGTTCGGCTACGTCGTGGACGACTCCGAACAGCTGGTCATCGACGCGACATTGAGCATTCTAAGAGAACAGAACAATCCCGACCAATACGAAGATCTCGCACTGAGCCCCATGATGCTCGTCCCCATCCCGAACGATGTCGACACCTGCGAAGAGCTGATGGCAATGAGGGACGCTCTCTTTCCACAAGAACCCGCCTTTTGGTGAAAAATCTGAGCACCAGCGAGCCGCACTAATACACGGCAAATCGAACCCCAGCGATGACAAACAGCCGGATCGCATCCTGTCCGGCCTCCTCTGCTCGATCCGCGGTCTCGCCGACCAGCGCCTGGAATCGCCCTCCGACATAGGGAGCAAACTCGCGTTTGATTTCGTACCGCAGTCGCAGATCGACCACGGCGTCGGTCATCCCGGCGCCGATGCCGCGCTCTGGAATATCCTGTGCGGCGAAACCCAGCTCGGTTCGAGGTTGCACAACGAGCCGCTGCGTGATCCGGAGATCGTACTCCGCTTCGAGAACGAAGGTCACGTCGACGTCCTCGGACAGGTACACGGAGAGATCGACCTCGAACGTGCCGGGGGCCAGGCCTTGGATCGCCAGAGCCCCCGACCACCGATCCGCGTAGTCATCGGGCCCCCATTCGTTGGCGTACTGAGCGCCGATCTGGACGTACCAGAACGGGGTGATCAGCCGCGAGTAGAGCAGATCGGTCTCGCTCTCTCCTGCGAAGCCGTCAACCCCCTGCCAGACGCCCTCCAGGGCAATCGCATCAACCGCGCCGGCAAGCCGGCGCGGTTAATGCGATTGCCCTGGTCGGGAGGCCGGTGAAGCAGCCGGTGC
>JAABTR010000791.1 GCA_011389755.1 Deltaproteobacteria bacterium
CACCCTCCTGTCTGGTCGATCCGTCTCGGTGAACCTTAGAACGCCCCCCAGAGGCGTCATCTTCGCTCTTTTGAAAAATCTAAGCGCGCGAAAAAAAAATTCTACTGGTTCCTGGGACCCCAGATCATAAAAATACGACCCAGCGGACAACTCATAGATCGATGGCTGTCTCTTCGCAAGAGACGACTTGTCGCTTGTTTTGCGTACGGGGATCCGGTTCTTGACCCCTGACGTTTTTTTGGTGTTTCCGCAGCTTGAAGGAGTCCGCAATGAAGGTCGTGTTCCGGTTTTTACTCTTCGCCATAGCGCTTGGGCCCGCGACAGCCTGCGAAGGCACCGCGCCGCTGAACAGCTCAGACGCCGGAACGGGAGGGGACGACAGCACTGCTTTGCATGACGGCACTTTCATCGAGGGCTATCTCGACGGGGACGACGACGCGACGGACGCCGACACTGGCGGCGGCACCGATGAAAACATCCCCCTCGACTCCACCGACAACGAAGCTACCGATACGAACAGCGACAACGATACGCCGACCGCCTCCGACCTCGAGGGCAACACGGATCTCGATACGAGCAGCGACACTTTCGGGGACGTGGCAGACAAAGACGGTGACGGCTGGATGTCGAGTCTCGATTGCGACGATGAAAATCCCGAAGTTTATCCCGGCGCCAAAGAGGTGCCTGGAAACGCCTTGGACGACGACTGCGATGGGGAAATCGACGAGATAGATGAAGACACCGAGGCCAGCTGCGCCGCCGTGTCGGTCGCAGCCACGAACACCAAGGTGCCGGTCGACATCGTGATCGCAGTGGACACATCGGGCAGCATGGGCGACGAGAGCACGTGGGTCAAAGAAAACCTAAACGCTTTTTCGTCTCAAATCGTCGAAAGCGGCGTCGATTTTCACTTGGTCCTCATAGCCGAACAGGTGGGGGGTAAGAAAAATAACGGCATCTGCGTCGCGCCGCCCCTCGGAAGCGGGGAGTGCCCGGATGACAGCAACTTGCCCACCTACACACACATCTTGAGCAAGGTGGGCAGCAAGGACGCCCTTGCGAGAATCGTCGAACACTATGAGCCGAGGGACGGGCTGCCGGGTTGGAGACAGGTGCTGCGCCCGGGGTCGAACTTGCACTTTTTGGTGGTGTCCGACGACAACTCCGAATGGTCGAAAAACACCTTTGTCGATGAGCTCGCCAAGCTGTCACCGGCGATCGAGCGATTCCGCTTTCACGGAATCGTGTCGGCCTGGGACTGTGAGTACGCGGCAAGCGTCGGCGCGGTCTACATGAGACTCGTCGATGATTACGAAGGTGTGCTCGGCGATCTCTGCACCCAGCAGTTCGCACCCGTTTTCGAGGAGCTGGCCACCGAGGTGAGCAAGGCGAGCCTCCCGTGCGAGTGGGAGATCCCCGCGCCTCCAGACGGGCTCGAATTCAACGCGGACGAGGTCAACGTGAGCTTTACAGACGAAGCCGGAGACACCCGCCTCTTCAAGCGCGTCCTCAAAGAGTCCGGCTGCACGGGCGATGCCGATCTCTGGTACTATGACGATCCCGTCAACCCCGCGACTGTCAAGGCCTGTCCGGCCACCTGCGAAAAGCTCCAGGACCGGCCCGACGCCAGCATCGACATTCAGTTCGGCTGCAAGACGGTTGTCTTGTAGACACGGGATGCCGAGACTCGCCGAGGGGCACGTCGCTTTCGTCCATCGCGCACATCCCTCGCGCGGGCGATCGGTCAGAAGTTTCGCACGCAGCGAACGTAGGCGTTTTCCATTCCCGAGCCCAGGCCGCGCACGGTGACCAGGGCGTCGAGCTCGATGAACGGCTCGAAGGAGACCGACATGGCGCGCGGCGGATCCTCGTCGTACTCGGCCCCGGTCCAGAACCAGGAGCCGGGGGTGCTGGGGAAGGCCTCGAAGTCGGTCATGACCCCCTCTCGTTGGAAGTCCACGACCCAGAGGAGCTCCTTGAGCGTGGGCAGCCGCCAGTCGGCGAGGCCCGCCCAGCCCGAATCGCTGCAATATTTCTTCGCGTTTTCGAAGCTCATCTCCTCGGCGCTGCCCGAGACGCAGGCGCTGCCGCTCTGCCCGGCGGCACACCCGTGCCACATCCTCGAGGTGCGGTGGTCGATCACCAGCCAGTTTTGGGTCGTCTGCTCCTTGCGCTCGAAGCGCGGCCCGCTGTTCACCGCTCCTTCGGCGCCCCGCACGCAGCGCACGGCGACTTCGGCGGCGCCGTCCCCCCGGGCCGTGTAAGGTAAGAGCAGGGTGGGCGAATAGATGCCGAAAAAGTGCGCCGTGAGCCACTGCTGCTCCGGCGCGAAGGCGCTGGCGGCGGTGGTCCAGAAATACGTCGCGTCCCAGTTGGGGAAGGCGTCGACGTCGACCACGGCGAAGGAGGCGAAGCCCGTCGCGTCCTCCTCGTTGTAGAGGGTCGACATCTCGTAGGGGTCGGGCAGCCGCCAATCGGTGTGACCACCCCACGCGAGGCCGTCGCAGTAAATGAGGGCGTCTTCGAAGAGATGAGCGACCGTCTCCCCGCCTGAGCAGTCGTCTCCGCCCCTACCGGCCGCGCACCCTTGCCAGTCGAGCCCGGTGACCGGATCTTCCACCACCGGCTGCCCGGTCACCGACGTGTCGCGCACCAAGCCGACGTGCCGGGCCTCGGGCAGCGGCACATGGGGCCCGGGGGTGTTGCACGCGGCGTCGCCGCAGGTCCCCGGTGAGACGCACCGGCCGCTCGAGCAGATATCAAAGGAGACGTCCGGCACCGTGACGATCTCGCAGGGCGTAAAATCTTCCACAGGCGGGTGGAGGCATCCTGCGTCCGGGTCGCACAGATCGCCCGTGCAGTCGTTGTCGTCATCGCACAGGGCGTCGCTCGGAAGCTGGACGCAGCTCCCGGCCTGACAGGTCGGGGTGGTGCAGGCCACGCCGTCGTCTTCGCAGTCGGTGTCTCCGGTGCATTTTGAGTCGCTCACCGAG
>JAABTR010000792.1 GCA_011389755.1 Deltaproteobacteria bacterium
AAATACCGGGAATGACTGTGCTGTGACCGAGACAGACCAACACCCCACGGTGGTAAAAAAAATCGCTGAGCTGGAGCGCGGCGAGCGAGCGCTGCGCGAAGAGCTTAAGCGGGCGGGCCACCTCGCTCGCGTGCTGCTCGCTGTCCGCAACATCAACCGGATCATCACCACACAGACGGACTCTCAGTCGCTGATCAGAAAGGTCTGCGACAGCCTCACCGATACGTTGCATTTTCGATTCGCCTGGATCGCGCTGTACGCTGCGGACGGCAGCGTCAACCAGGTGGCTCACTCCGGTGCCGAAGAGCACTTGGAACCACTGGTCAGGGGGCTGCTCCACGGAGAGCCGCCTCCTTGTCTCATGCACACGCGCACATCCGAGGATCTGTGGTGCCAAGTGGGTGCTTGCGCAAAACGGGACCGCTGTTCTTTGGAACCGGCGGACGACGGCGGGGCAAAAATTGCGGTCCGCTTGGTCCACGACGATCGGGTCTATGGGGGGCTGTGCGTGTCGCTGTCTCGGGACTATCAAAAGGATCCCGAGATCCGTCTCCTCCTCACCGATCTCGGGAGAGACTTGGCGTTCGCGCTCCACGCGATCGAAGAGCGCGCCCACCTCGAACGCGTCAGCAACATCATCAAGCGCAGCCCCGCGGTCGGGTTCGTCTGGAGAGACGAGCAGGGCTGGCCGGTCGAATACGTAACTCGAAACGCACACAGGGTCCTGGGATACTCCGCCGATGACTTCTTGGAGGGGCGCGTCCCGTACTCGCGCGTCATCCATCCCGACGATCTTTCTCGAGTCGAAAAAGAGGTCGCGCGGGCCGTTGCCGACCCTGCACAAAACACCGTCTCTCACGCCCCATACCGAATTATCCGAAACGATGGCCAGGTGCGCTGGGTGGAGGACATGACGTCCATCCGGCGCCGCGAGGACGGCACAGTGAGGTCGTTCGAGGGAGTTCTATTCGACATCACAAAGCGTCAGACTATCGAGCAGGAGCTCGTGCGGAGTCGGGAGCAGTTCGAGCTGGCTGTTGCGGGCAGCAACGACGGGATCTGGGACTGGGACCTGCGCGACAACAGCCTGTTCCTCTCGAGCAGGTGGAAACAGATGCTCGGGTACCGGGAGCACGAGTTCCCAAACGTGTTCGCCACGTTCGAGGAGAATCTCCACCCCGACGACCGCCTCCGGGTTCTCGAGTACGTCAGGCGCTATCTCGCCGGCGAGTTCGAAAACTACGCCGTCGAGTTTAGGATGAAGCACAAAAACGGAGACTATCGCTGGATTCTCGCCCGAGGAGCGGCTGTGAGAGATGCTTTTGGCGTTCCCTTTCGCATGGCCGGCTCCCACACCGATATCACCGAACAAAAAAGGGTCCAGCTCGAACTCATCGAGGCCAACTTGGAGCTCGAAAAGGCCACGGTTCGCGCCAACGACATGGCGGTAGCCGCCGAGCTCGCCAGCGCCGCCAAGAGCTCTTTTTTGGCGAACATGAGCCACGAGATCCGTACGCCCCTCAACGGGGTCGTAGGCATGCTCGGACTGCTTGCCGACACGGACCTCGATGCCTCCCAGCGAAGATATGCCGAAGTCGCGCTGTCCAGTAGCGAGATGCTCATCGAGATCATCAACGACATACTGGATTATTCGAAGATCGCGGCGGGCAAGCTCGACCTCGAAGACAGCGTGTTCGACCTCGAAGACTTGCTGGCTGATGCGGCGATGGCGCTCGCCGCCAAAGCCCAAGAAAAGGGCCTCGAGCTCTTCTGGACAGCAGACCCGAGCCTCCCTGCGAGATTTCGGGGCGACCCGAGTCGCATCCGGCAGATCCTGACGAACCTATTGGGAAACGCCGTAAAGTTCACGCACGATGGAGAGGTGGTGCTCGAAGTCACCCGCGCGAAAGCGACGAAAACCAAAGAACACAAAGAACATGAGCTTGCGGTGCAGTTCGCCGTCCGAGACACGGGGATCGGTATTCCCGAGAACCGACAAGCCGAGCTGTTCGAGCAGTTCACTCAGGTGGACGCATCGACAACGCGAAAGTTCGGCGGTACCGGCCTGGGGCTCGCGATATCCAAGGAGCTGACCGAAAAAATGGGAGGCCGAATCGGCGTCGAGAGCCGGCCCGGCGAGGGGACGACGTTTACCTTTACCCTGCCGCTGCGAAAACCGGCGCGCGACAGACAAAACCGCACCCAAGCAGCCCGAGACCTGAAGGGTGTTCGTTGTCTCGTCGTGGAAGACAACGATACCTACCGGGAAGCATTGGCCAGGTTTATCTCTTCTTGGGGCGCTCAGGTCGAGCGGACCGGGCACAGCCTGGAGGCGGCACAGCTGTGGCGACACGCCGAGGCCCAAAAAGAGCCGTTTCAGGTCGTCCTCATCGACGAGAGGATGTCGGGGGCGAGCGGATTGCCAGAAGAGATCGCGGGCGTCGACAGACCCCTCGAGGAGACCGCGCTGATCTTGCTTGCGTCGCTTACATCGACCCGCGACCCGGGACATTCAAAACGAGAGGGCTTTTTTGCTGAGCTGACCAAGCCCCTTCGTTTTGCGCAGCTCAAGAAACTGCTGATTAGAGCCGCCAAGAAAGAGCGAGCAACCGCTGAAAATACAAGCGAACATCCTCGACGAGCTGCGCCTGATTTGAAAGATTTTTTCTCGACCGTTGACGTGCGAGTGCTCTTGGCCGAAGACAACCTAACGAACCAGCAAGTCGCACTGGGGATACTCTCCAAGCTCGGGCTCGAGGCCGATGTCGTGACCGACGGCGTCGAAGCTATCGAGCGATTGAAGCAGGATCGGTACGATGTGGTCTTGATGGACATCCAGATGCCTCAGATGGACGGGATGGAGGCCACTCGTCGCATTCGGAATCCCTCGACCGGGGTTCCTCGCCGCGACATCCCCATCATCGCGCTGACGGCGCACGCGATGCCGAGCGACCAAGAGCGCTGTCTCGATGCGGGGATGAACGATTATA
>JAABTR010000153.1 GCA_011389755.1 Deltaproteobacteria bacterium
CCATGGCCGGGCAGCGGTTCGACGGACACGATTTCGTCGGGTTCGCGAAACAAAACGGCGCCTGCGCCGCCCTCGTGGAGAGACCTCTCTCAGGCGTCGAGATCCCGCTCATCGTCGTGGAGGACACCCTCGCGGCGCTACAGAGACTCGGGGCTGAGCACCGGCGGGCGTTTCGGGGCCCCGTCGCCGCGGTCACCGGATCTTCGGGCAAGACGACGGCGCGCACCATCATCAAATCGGTGATGGCGCAAAAGTGGGACACCCACGCGCCGGTCAAGAACTTCAACAACCACGTGGGAGTGCCGCTCACGGCGCTCGCCCTCTGCGAGGGCCACGAGGCCGCCGTTTTCGAGCTGGGCTGCTCCGATTTTGGCGAGATCGCCGAGCTGACCGATATCGTGGATCCCGACGTGGGGCTCATCACCAACATCGGTCCGGCTCACCTCGAGAAGCTGGGCGACTTAGACGGGGTGCAGCGGGCGAAGACCGAGCTGTTCGCGCGGATGCGGCCCGGGGCCACCTGCGTGATAAACCTCGACGATCCCAGGCTGGCGAAAGCCGATGTCTCCCCAAGGGGGCGGATCGCGTTCGGCACCGGAAAACGGGGAGACGTCCGGCTCGTCGAGCGGATGCCCACAGGTGAGCGCGGCCAGCGGCTCGTGCTCGACGTTGGGGGGAAGATCTTGGTGACCCACACGCGGCTGCTCGGAGTCCACAACGCCCACAACGCGCTGGCGGCGGCAGCGGTGGGGCTCGCCCTCGGCCTCGATCCCGACGGCATCGGCGCCGGGATCGAAACCGCGGCGCCGCCGCCGGGGCGACTCGTCCTGCTCCGGGGACTCGGCGGCGGACTCGTCATCGATGACACCTACAACGCGAACCCCGCCTCCATGCGCGCGGCCTTGGCTGTGCTCGAAGACACCGGCGCGGCCCACGGAGGGCACGTCGCCGCGGTGGTGGGGGACATGCTCGAGCTGGGGGCGCGAAGCGAGGCCCTCCATGAGGAGATCGGTCGCCTCGTGGGCCGATCCGGGGTCTCGCTCCTCGTCGCCGTTGGCCCGAGGAGCCGATCCCTCGCCCGTGGTGCGCGGCAGGCCGGGATGCCCGCCGACAAGATCCACGAGCGCGATGACGCCGAGCAGGTCGCTCGCGATCTGGCGGGAATGCTCCCGAGCCGGACGGTGGTGCTGGTCAAAGGCTCGCGGGGGATGAAGATGGAGAGGATCGTCGCGCGGCTCGCGGCGAAGGACGACTGACAATGCTGTATGAACTGCTCTACCCCCTGCGACTCGAAGCTCCCTGGCTCAGCTGGCTCAACGTCCTGCGTTACGTGCCGTTTCGGGTCATCGCGGCGATGCTCACCGCCATGATCTTTTGCTTTGCCCTGTCTCCGTGGTTCATCAAGAGGCTACAGACGCGCCAGATCGGGCAATCGATCCGGACCGATGGGCCGCAGAGCCACTTCTCCAAGGCCGGGACTCCCACCATGGGGGGCTCGCTCATCCTCTTCGCCCTGGTGATATCGACGGTCTTGTGGGCGGATCTCAAAAATCACTTCATCTGGCTCACCCTCGCGGTCACCGTGGGCTACGGTCTCATCGGGTTCATCGACGACTACCTGAAGATAAAGTACGGCAACTCCAAGGGGATGCCGGGCAAGTTCAAGCTCTTGTTCCAGACCTCCTTGGCCGGCGTGGTCTTCATTTATCTCTACATGGATGGCGGTTTCCCCGAGGACTGGATGCTCGCCCGCCACCGGCTCGCGTTTCCGTTCGTGGCGTTTGCGAAGTACCCGATCACCATGCCGTCGTGGGCTTACGTGGCGTTTGCCACCTTCGTGGTGGTGGCCATGTCGAACGCGGTGAACCTGACCGACGGCTTGGACGGCCTGGCCATCGGCCCGGTGATGGTCAACGCCACGGCGTATCTGTTCCTCGCGTACCTGGCGGGCCTGACCTTCTTCGGCATCAACATCGCCGTCTATCTCGACATCCCGCCCATCCCCATGGCGACCGAGCTGACCATCTTCTGCGGGGCCATGATCGGCTCGGGCGTGGGCTTTTTGTGGTACAACACGTTTCCCGCGCAGGTGTTTATGGGAGACGTGGGCTCCTTGGCCCTCGGCGGAGCCTTGGGGATGCTCGCGGTTTTGACCAAGAACGAGTTCATCTCGGTGATCCTCGGAGGCATCTTCGTTCTCGAGGCCCTCTCGGTGATCACCCAGGTGGTGTCCTTCAAGCTGACCGGAAAAAGGGTCTTCCGCATGGCCCCCATCCACCACCACTTTGAGCTCAAGGGGTGGCCGGAGCCTCGCATCATCGTGCGTTTTTGGATCATTTCCATCATGCTCGCGCTGGTCAGCCTGATTTCACTGAAGCTGCGTTAGGGGAAGACATGGAGAACGCCGCAGCGATAAATCGTCCCAGGCCCTTTGACAGGCCGCTTTTCATGAGCGTGGTGGCGCTCTTGGGGCTCGGCATCGTCATGGTCTACTCGGCGTCAGCCGTGCGCGCGGCCCACGAACAAGGTAGCGCCGACCACTTCTTGATCCGGCAGAGCATCTACGCGGGGCTGGGTCTCGTCGCCATGATCGCAGGCGCGCACATCGACTACCGCATCTATCGCAGGTTCGCCTGGCCCCTGCTCGGCGTCACTCTCGTCGCCTTGTTTTTGTGCCAAACGCCCCTGGGGCGGACCATAAACGGCGCCTCTCGGTGGATCGGAATCGGGCCCATCACCGTTCAGCCCGGCGAGGTGGCGAAGCTGGCCCTCGTGATCTGGCTCTCCTATTCCCTTGCGAAGAAGAAGAGCAAGATCAAGACGTTTTCCGTTGGTTTCTTGCCCCACCTTTTGGTGCCGGGGTTCGTGATCATCTTGTGCCTCTTGCAGCCCGACTTCGGCACCTCGGTTGTGGTCGCCCTGATGACCTTCGCGCTCTTGTTCGTGGCCGGGGCCAAGCTGGGTTACATGATGCTCGCCACCATCGTGGCGGCGCCCATCGCCTACCTCCTGGTGACCGGCTCGGAGTACCGGCTCAAGCGGATATTGGCGTTTTTGGATCCCATCTCGGACCGCTACGGCGACGGCTACCAGCTCACCCAGTCGCTGTTCGGTTTCGCCGCGGGCAAGCTGACCGGCGCCGGGATCGGCGACGGGAGGCAAAAGCTCATGTTCCTGCCCGAAGCGCACAACGACTTCATCGCCTCCATCATCGCAGAAGAGATGGGGGTCATCGGGATCTGGCTCGTCTTGTTCCTCTTCGCGGTTTTCATGGCCCGAGGGGCGGTGATCGCCATGCGATCTCGGGACGACTTCGGGACCTTCTGCGCCTTCGGCATCACCGTGCTCATCGGCACCCAAGCCCTGGCGAACATGGGCGTGGCCATGGGCCTTTTGCCCACCAAGGGGCTCAACCTGCCGTTCGTCAGTTATGGCGGCTCGGCTCTGGTCATCTCCTTGTTCTCAGTGGGCATCTTGCTGAGCATCTCAAGGCGCGCGGGGATCGTGGAGGGCGACGAGCCGGCCGAAGAGGAGGCGGGTAACCAGAGCGCCTCGTCGCACGGAAATTCGAGGCGTCGCGCTTTGGCGTCCAAGAAAGGAGCTCTTTCATGACAGCGCGCGGTCCTAGGATTTTATTCGCGGGCGGCGGCACCGGTGGGCACGTCATCCCGGCGCTGGCGCTGGCCGAAGAGGTGGTCTCTCGCGGAGGCAGCGCCCGCTTCGTCGGGACCGCCGACCGCATCGAGGCCGAGCTCGTGCCCCGCGCCGGGTTCGGCATCGACTTCATCCAGGTCAGGCCCTTGGCTGGCGGCGGCCCGTGGGACAGCCTCGTGGGCCTCGCGACCGTGCCCCAGGCGGTGCTGCGGTCCTTGCGAATCATCTCCCGCTGGAAGCCAGACGTGGTCATCGGGGTGGGCGGTTACGTGGCCGGGCCGGTGGTCTTGGCCGGCGCGCTGCGCCGCACACCCACGGCATTCCTCGAGCAAAATGCCGCCTTGGGGCTCACCAACAAGCTGCTCGCGCGGGTGGTCGATCGGGCTTTTGTGTCCTACGAGGTGACTCTCGACGAGCTGCCCGCGGGCAAGGGGGAGGTCACCGGCAACCCGGTGAGCTCCGCCATCGTCGCGGCGGCGCAGGACAAGCCGCGACAGAGAGACAACGGGCGGGTCCACGTCCTCGTCATGGGTGGCAGCCAGGGCGCGCGGAGCATCGACGAGAAGGTCCC
>JAABTR010000154.1 GCA_011389755.1 Deltaproteobacteria bacterium
CCAGAGAGACAACGGGCGGGTCCACGTCCTCGTCATGGGTGGCAGCCAGGGCGCGCGGAGCATCGACGAGAAGGTCCCAAAGGCGCTGGAACGCTCGGGTATCGCGAACCTGCACGTCTGTCATCAGTGCGCCCCCGGCAGCGAGGCTGCCGTCACAAGGGCCTACACTCAGGCGGGCATCGAGGCTCAGGCGGTGGGGTTCATCGACGACACGGCCTCGGCCTACAGCTGGGCCGACCTGGTGATCTGTCGCTCCGGCGCCACTACGGTGGCCGAGATCGCGTCGGTGGGGCTGCCCGCGGTGTTTCTGCCCTATCCGCATCACAAGGACGACCAACAAAAGCTCAACGCGCAGCCGCTGTGCCGGGTCCACGCGGCGCAGATCGTCGAAGACAAAGCCGGAGAAGCGTCCGTCGACGAGCTCGCGCGGGCCATCGCGAATCTGGGAAACGATCCCGAGACGAGGCGACGCGCGGCCGAGGCGGCCCGGTCGGTGGGAAGGCCCGACGCGGCCATGAAAATCGTGGATAACCTGTTCAAGATGGCCGGGGTGCGCTGATGGGGGCAGTGTTTCGGCGGCCAAAAAAAAAGCGCGAACCGCGCAAGGTCGTGCTGGAGCCGAACCGAAAACTCGAGCCGCGCAGGGCCTCGGGCAGCTCGGGCGAAAAAAGAAGGAGGCTCCGAAGTATTGCATCTGGTGCCGGGCGTGTTTTGTTGGCGGCGCTCCTGGCGGCTTCGGTCATCCTCTTGACCGTCGCGGCGTATCGCCACGCTCGAACCTCCGAGTACTTCAGCGTCACGGATCTGGATATCAGGGGAAACCGAAAGCTCGACACAGCAGAGCTCATGACGTTTATCGGCCTGGACGCTCCCACCAACATCTTTCGCGTCGATGTGACACAGCTCGCCCAAAGGCTCCGCTCCCACCACTGGATCGCGGACGCCACAGTCCGCAGGTCTTTGCCGCGCAGGCTCATCATCGAGATAGCGGAACGCGAGGCCGCGGCCCTGGTGATGTTCGACGTGCCTTACCTGGTAGATACCCGCGGAGAT
Organism: Deltaproteobacteria bacterium; assembly: GCA_011389755.1. Taxonomy (GTDB): domain Bacteria; phylum Myxococcota_A; class Polyangia; order JAAYKL01; family JAAYKL01; genus JAABTR01. Next base: position 1,054 of record JAABTR010000154.1, read on the forward strand.
ATCTTCAAGAGATGGACCATCGAAGATCCGGCGCCGACACCGGTCATCACGGGGATGAGCAGGCAGCAGATGGGAGAGGACGCCTCGGGAGTCGGAAGACGGATCCAGGACGCCTTGGACTTCGCCGGGAGGTACCGGGCGGCGGGGATCGAGAAATCCGCGCCGCTGCACGAGATCCACTGCGACGCGGACGGCGGGTTTTCACTGACGGCTGGAGGAGATCCGTTCTACGTGGAACTTGGAGGGGGGCCCTATCGGGTCAAGTTGGAGCGCCTCGGAAAGCTTCTGGGACGCATGAAAAGGGAGGGCCGCAGGCCCTTGTACATCTATTTCGATAACGATATCAGACCCTCTCGAGTTACAGTAAAGCTGAAACACGGAGGGTCCGCGCGGATGAACTCTCGGAGAGAGTCTCCAGACGAAAAAAGGGTGTCAAAAATTTGATCAGGTCATGTGGCGCGTGAGATTGTCGACATAACGGATTGTCAATGAGCGCGGCGCCGGCCTCGGCCGGCCGGGCGGCGCAAGAGATACGGAGTGAGAGATGGCGAAACAAGGTGAGATCATCGTCGGGCTCGACATCGGCACCACCAAAGTGGCCGCCGTGGTCGGAGAAGTGGCCGAGGACGGCATCGACGTGATCGGCATCGGCTCTCATCCGTCTGCCGGGCTCCACAAAGGGGTGGTCGTCAACATCGACGCCACGTGCCAGAGCATCACCAAGGCGATAGACGAGGCCGAACAGATGGCGGGGTGCGACATCTCGACCGTGTTCGCGGGGATCGCCGGCGGTCACATCAACTCGTTCAACAACAACGGCATCGTCGCCGTGAAGAACCGAGAGATCACGCCGGAGGACATCGACAGGGTGCTCGAGCAGGCCAAAGCGGTGGCGATTCCCCTCGACCGCGAGGTGATCCACGCGATCCCCCAGGGTTACGTGGTCGACGACCAAGACGGTATCCGCAACCCCATCGGGATGAGCGGCGTGCGCCTCGAGGCCAAGGTCCACATCGTGACCGGCGCGGTCACCTCGGCGCAGAATATCGTCAAATGCGCTCAGCGGTGCGGCCTTAACGTCGCGGACATCGTGCTGGAGCAGATCGCGTCCGCGGAGTCGGTGCTTCACGAGGACGAAAAGGAGCTGGGGGTCGCGCTCATCGACATCGGTGGCGGCACCACGGACCTGGTCGTCTACGTGGACGGCGCGGTGGTGCACACGTCGGTGATATCGGTGGGAGGACAGCACCTGACCAACGACATCGCGTTGGGGCTGCGCACGCCCAAGGCGGAGGCCGAGCGCATCAAGCAGCGATCGGGCAGCGCCCTGGTTCGACTGGTGGATCCGGATGAGCAGATGGAGGTCCCGAGCGTGGGAGGCCGGCCGCCGACCCAGCAGCCCAGGCAGGTCCTGGCGCACATCATCGAGCCGAGGGTCGAGGAGATATTCTCTTTGGTGCACAGGGCGATCTGCGACACCGGCTATGCGGACTTGCTCGCGTCGGGGCTCGTGATCACGGGCGGCACCACGCTCTTGGAGGGGATCACCGAGGCGGCCGAGCAGATCACCGGGATGCCTGTCAGGCGCGGCCTTCCCTATGGGTTCGGCGGCATGCGCGACATGGTAGAGAGCCCCGTATTCGCGACCGGCGCGGGCCTCGTGAACTACGGGAGCAGATTCGCTTCCGAACGCAAGAGTATTTTCAAGGTCCGTGAGGATCGCGTTTTCGACAAGGTCTTCGGTCGGATGACCGAATGGTTCCGAGAAGTTTTTTAACATCGAGGCTCGCGGTCACCTCGCGAGGCGCGGCTCGCATCACGCCGTTTTTCGGCGCGTGAGCTAGGCGAGGGGCCGGTTGTTTTTTTAAGAGGCGACCCTAAGAAGGCGAAAGAGGAAAGCACCGGGAGGGCGTGAAATGCATATCGAGTTCGGCGACAACGAGCAACAGGCGAAAATCAAAGTCATCGGTATCGGCGGAGGTGGAGGCAACGCGGTCGCCAACATGATCGCCGAGCAGATGGACGGTGTGGAGTTTATTACCGTCAATACGGACGCCCAGGCGCTGGAGGCCAATTCGGCGCCGATGAAGCTCCAAATCGGGAGCAACCTCACCAAGGGGCTGGGCGCCGGAGGCATACCCGAGCAGGGGCGCAAAGCGGCGCTCGAGGATGTCACCAAGCTCGAGGAGGCCCTCAGCGGCGCCGATATGGTGTTTGTGGCGGCCGGGATGGGCGGCGGAACCGGGACCGGCGCCGCGCCCATCGTCGCCCAGGTGGCTCGTGACGCAGGGGCGCTGACCGTCGGCGTCGTCACCCGCCCGTTTCGCTTCGAAGGGCGCAAACGATCCCGCCTCGCCGAAGAGGGGCTCATGCAGCTGGGCGAGGAGGTCGACACCCTCATCACGATTCCCAACGAGCGGCTCCTCTCCCTCGAAGAGAATCTCACCATCAAGGACGCCTTCGGGTTCGCTGACAAGGTTTTGTCCAATGCGGTGCGGGGGATATCCGACCTCATCACGATTCGAGGCGATATCAACGTCGACTTCGCCGACGTGCGCACCATCATGACGAACCGCGGTCGGGCGCTCATGGGCACCGGATACGGCACGGGCGCCAGGCGCGCTATGGACGCCGCGGAGATGGCGATCAACAGCCCGCTTCTGGAGAATATCTCCATCGAAGGCGCCATGGGCATCCTCATCAACATCACCGGTGGCACCGATCTGACGATGCACGAGGTGAGCGATGCGGTCTCGATGATCGAGGACGCGGCTCACGAGGACGCCCACATCATCTTCGGTTTCGTGACCCTGGATGAGCCGTGCGAAGAGGTGAAGATCACCGTCATCGCCACCGGTTTTCAGTCCGAAGAGACCCAGCAGTCCGGACGCCTGGGCGCAGGGCAGTCGTCCGCGCCGAGACACATGTTCTACAGCTCGGCGCCTGCCCGTCCTTCGGAGCGCAGCGTGCCGACCCGTTCTTCGGTTCCCATGCACGCCAGCGGCACGACATCGCGGGATGAGCAGGTTCAGGTCCCGGCCTCACGGCCTGCGAGCGCGGCCAGGGTGGCTGTGGCGAACGAGAACGACCTCGATATCCCGGCCTTCATCCGCAAGCACTCCGAGTAGTTTTTTTAAAGGAAAAAAAAGAGCTAGTTACGCGAGACGGAGACGTCGACGGGGATCGTGTCGGTTTGGAAGAAGTCGTTGGTCTTGATGTCGATGGCCGCTTCGTAATCCTCGTTTTCCCGCAGCTGCGCGGCGTCCTCGAACTCATTGAAGAAGACCACCGACAGCGTGGTGCGCGCGTCGTTGAGCTGCAATCGGTATTCCCCGGGCTGCGTGGGCTGCGTCTCGGTCTGCATGCCCTGTGTCAGCGTGTAGGAGGTGCCGGTGGCGGTTCTTTCGACGATGACGTCGATGGTCCCGTGGGACAAGAGATCTAAGAGGGTCTCGTCATCGGCCTCGGGCAGCTCTTCGCGGAACGTGAGCTCGATGCGCCCCATGTCCTCTTCGAGCACGACCCCCACCGGGGTCACGAGGTTTTTGTCTATCGAGTACAGGTCGTCTCCGTCGCTGAAGTCGGTGAGCAGGGTGCACCCCGCACCAAACAAAACCACCAACGCCAGCCAAGTAAAATGCCTCATGGTCTTTTCCTCCTCCTTAAGTCCCATTTCAAAAATGTACGGTGGTGCCCAGCCCGACGGCGTCTGCACCGGCCAGCGGATAGACATCGACCTTTGTTCGTTTAGCGTCTGTCTCGCCCTGCTCCTGCTCATCTCGACTGAGCAGGAGGACGATGGCGCCTGTGACTCCCGCAGCCAGCGCCACCCCGAAGGAGACGTCCGCGATGATGGCGTTGCGCCGACCGGCGTCCTTGGTCTCGGGCTTGTGCCTCTCCTGCCAGTAGTCTTCGTCGTTGAGCGCCATGGTCCCGAAGACCGTCCCGCTGACGAGCCCGGCTCCGGCCACGGCCGCCGCCACCCAAAACAGCGTCGGGGGCCCCTCTTCGTCTGTCTCGACAGCGGCGGTCGACGGGTAGAGGCCCTCGTCCCCCGGCTCGATGTCGTCATCGACCGGATCCCCGCCCGAGGGGGCCGGTGAGCTGATCCGGGTCCCCTCGGTCTCGAAGTCGGCCCGGACGAGGTTCTCTTTTGCGTTTTGAATCTCGATAGATTTGATGAGAGGTTCGTAGGAGTCGACCGTGAACGTCACCTCGTGTTTGCCCGTCGGGACCTCCACGGTCGCAGGCGTCGTCTCCCCAATGAGCCGGCCGTCGATGGCGATCTGGGCGCCTTGGGGCGTGGTCTCGAAGGTGGTCGTTCCCAGGAGCGACTTGATCTCCGCGAGACGTTTCTTCACCTCTTTTTTCCCCGCCGCCTGTGGGGCAGCCAGGTATTGTTCCAAGGTGGTGATGGCGCCGCGCATATTGCCGAGCTGGACCTGACACTCGGCGATGCTCTTGAGAACCGCAGGGTGCGGCTTGGCTTCGTGGGCTATCTTGAATGCCTCGAGCGCCTCTTCGTAGAGGCCCTCATCGTAGGCCTTCTTGCCTTTCGCGTAATATTCCCGAGCTGTGTCTTTCGCATCTTGCTCGGCGCTGTTTGCGCTCTTGTCTTGCGCTTTGGCTGCTGTGATAAACGTGGTTCCCGCGAACACAACGACCAATGCCGCAACGGCTCCTGTACATCGACGCATGCGTCTCATCTTCCAACCTCCGAGTTCGCCGCTTCCTTTTTGAACTTTGTCATATTATTACGTGGGCCATGTCGGGCGTCAACCGATCAGATACATGTCTGGAAATCAAAGACGTCGAGGGCGGCAACCAGGTCCCTGCCGTGCTCGCCGTCGGGGGGCACGATCCGTCCGGGGGCGCCGGGCTCACCGTGGACTCGTGCGCCATTCGCGCAGGAGGAGGCCATCCGCTGACCATCCCGGCCTCGCTGACCTGCCAGAACGGGTTGGAGTTCGCGGCGAGCTATCCGGCGGCGCCCGAGTTCATAAGCGCTAGTTGGCATGTTCTCATCGATGTGTTCGATATCCGCGCCGTCAAGACCGGGGCCTTGGCAAACGCGCAAAACGTCGTCGCGGTGGCGTCGCTCTTTCGCGAGCTTTGCGGCGCATACCTGGTGGTGGATCCGGTAATGCAAAGCACGAGCGGCGGGAGACTGCTCGATGACGCGGCGCGCGGAGCGATGGTAGAGAAGCTCTTCGGGCTGGCCGACCTGGTCACCCCCAATCTCGCCGAGGCCCGGGCGCTCACGGGGAGGCACATCGAGGATGTCGAGGATATGGAGCGGGCTGCCGAGCGGCTGCTCTGCTTGGGTCCCCGCGCGGTGCTGCTCAAAGGAGGGCACCTGCGCGGCGAGGCGAAAGATCTCTACCTGGATTCTTCGGGGCACGTCGAGGTGCTTGTCGCGCCCCGAACCCGTGGCGTCGACCCCCGGGGGACCGGCTGCGCCCTGGCGTCTTTTATTGCGGTCGCCATGGCGAGAAAAATGAGCACCCTGGACGCGTGCCGGTTCGCCAAGCGAGAAATATCGGCGGCTGTGGAAGGCGCGGTGCGCTGCGGGCGAGGTCCCCACCTTCTGTGCATTCGATGATAATGGGCCCACGTCGCCGCGCTCGCCGCGGTGGCCATCGAGATAAATTGAAGATATGCTCGCAGGGAGCGACGCGAGGTTTTTTTTCGTTTAGGTCTTTCGCGTCTCGAGGTCAGGTCTCAAGGAGAGTGAAATGGCGATAAAGATAAACAACGTGTTGACGCGCAAAAAAGAGGTCTTCGAGCCAGTAGAGGAAGGCGTGGTGCGCATGTACATCTGCGGCGTCACCGTCTACGGGCGCTGCCACGTCGGGCACCTGCGCTGCTATCTCTCGTTTGACGCGATCATCAGATACTTGAAGTACCGCGGGTATGACGTCACCTACGTCCGCAATTTTACGGATATCGACGACAAGATAATCAACCGGGCCAAGGAGATAACACAGGGTCCCGAAGGGAGCTGGCGCTCTTTGCCGGCCTATGAGAGCTACGACGCGTGCCAGTGGAGCGAGCGCCTGGCCGAGGACGAAAAGATCCTGCAAAGGGCAAAAGGGCAGGATCGCCACCTGGCCGAGGTGGTGGCCGACCACTTCATCGACGTGTTCCGGGATGAGGACTTCGCGCCGTTCGAGCTGATCCCGGCACAGGTGGAGCCCCGGGTCTCCCAGCACATCCCCCAGGTCATCGCGCTCATCGAGAGTATCATCGAGAAAGGTTTTGGGTACGAGGTAGGCGGCGACGTCTACTTCGACGTCCCGGCCTACCACGCCGCGTCGGCGAGCTATGGAAAGCTGTCCGGGCGGGACTACACCCAGCTCGTGGAAGGCGCTCGGGTCGCCCCCACCGACAAGAAGCGCTTCGGTGCGGACTTCGCGTTGTGGAAGAAATCGGGCGAGGGGGAGCCGGCCTGGAGCTCTCCTTGGGGCCAGGGCAGGCCCGGCTGGCATATCGAGTGCTCGGCCATGAGCCTGGACAAGCTCGGGGCGCCCTTCGATATCCACGGCGGCGGCAAGGATCTCATCTTTCCGCACCACGAAAACGAGATCGCCCAGAGCGAGGCCGGGACCGAGAAGAAGTTCTGCAACTACTGGATGCACAACGGCTTCGTGACGGTGGACGGCGTGAAGATGTCGAAATCCTTGGGCAACTTCATCTCCATCAAGGACGCTCTGGGGATCGCGCCGCCCGAGGTCTGGCGGCTGCTGGTTTTAAGCACCCACTACGCGCATCCCATCGACTTCAGCCGGACGAAAGCGGCGCAGACCGCGAGCGTCGCGTGCGAGACCGTGCGCGGTAACATCGACATCGCCTACGACCGGTTGGAGTATTTTTACGAGACGCTGCGGCGCGCCGACGAGATCGTCGCGGGAGAAGAGGTCGGCGAAGAGGCCGCTTGCATGGAGGAGCCGCGGGCGCTCGAGCTCTTGGGCCGCTTCACCGAGGCCATGGACGACGACTTCAACACCGCCAAGGCCCTCGCCGTCCTGGGCGACGGCATGAAGCTCGTCAATGAGCTGTGTGACTTAAAGGCCAAGCAGGTCAAGAAGCTCCCCGGCGGCCGGCCCTCCTGGATTGCTACCTTGGCCAAGCTCACCTGTGATCTGCGCGAAGGCTTCGGCGCGCTGGGGCTCTTGCGCTGTGATCCCGCCGGGGCGCTCACAGCCTGCCGGGAGTTCGCGGCTCGCTGCTCCTGCGTCGACGTGTCGGCCGTGGAGGCCAAGATCGCCGAGCGAGAGAGAGCCCGCGAGGAGAAGGACTGGGCCCGCTCCGACGCCCTGCGCGACGAGCTGGTCGCGATGGGGATCGAGCTTCGCGACAGCTCCACGGGCACCGACTGGCGCGTGATTCGATAAGGGGATCCCATGTCCCTGCTACCAAAGCTTGCCTTCCTCTTCGAAGACAACCACGTGCTCTGT
>JAABTR010000155.1 GCA_011389755.1 Deltaproteobacteria bacterium
GCGTGATTCGATAAGGGGATCCCATGTCCCTGCTACCAAAGCTTGCCTTCCTCTTCGAAGACAACCACGTGCTCTGTATCGACAAGCCCCCGGGGCTCCTCAGCCAAGGAGATCTCACGGGCGACGTGGACGTGCTCACCCTCGCGAGGAGCCTCATCAAACAAAGAGATAAAAAACCCGGCAACGTCTACCTCGGGCTGGTTCACAGGTTGGATCGGCCCGTCGGCGGGGCGATGATCATCGCCAAGACATCGAAGGCGGCCGGGCGCCTCTCCAAACAATTTCGCGAACGCAGCACCCAGAAGGTCTATCGCGCCGTGGTGCAGGGCGCCCCCCCAGCGGCGGGAGATCTCGAGCACGCGCTCATCAAAGACCGCGCCCAGCGGGTGACGCGGGTGGTCTCTCTGGGCGCGCCGGGAGCCAAGATAGCGCGGCTCGCCTTCAAGGTGCTCGACAGACGCGGGGATCGGGCGCTCGTGGAGGTCGATCTGCACACCGGCCTGCCCCACCAGATCCGGGTGCAGCTGGCGGCGCTGGGCCATCCCATCGCCGGGGACAGAAAGTACGGCTCTGGCATCGCGCCTGTAAAAGTCGGCGCCATCGCCCTGTACTCCTACCGCCTGGCGTTCGCACACCCGGTGGGCAAGCACGAGGTGGTCGTGACCGCCCAGCCCCCCGATTCTTTTCCTTGGTGATCGGTCAGGGAGCTATTTTTCGGAGACGACGACCCGGTTGCGCCCTTTTTCCTTGGCTTCGTACAAGGCGTCATCGGCGTGGCGCAGCGCGAGTGTCCCGGCGCGGGGGCCGGTATCCGGTTTGACCTCAGAGATGCCGATGCTGGCCGTCACTCGGATTGCCTTGCCTTCGTAGAGGAGCGCGAGGTCTTCGATGCGCTTTCTGAGGCGCTCGGCGGCCACCTGGGCACCGAGCGCTGGGGTGTGGGGGAGGATGATGACGAACTCTTCGCCGCCGTACCGACACGGAAAATCGCAGGCGCGCGCGTTATTTAAGATGAGCTCGCCCAGCTTGGCCAAGACGTAATCTCCCGCCTGGTGCCCGCAGGTGTCGTTGAGCTTCTTGAAGTGGTCGAGGTCCAGCATCAAGAGGCTCAGCGGCTTTTCGAGGCGCTTGGCCCTCTCCATCTCCCGGACCAGGGCTTCGTCGAAGGCGCGCCGGTTGGGCAGGCCGGTCAAGACGTCGGTCGTGGCCCGGCGCTCGAGATCTCGGTTGAGCTGCTCGAGGCGCGAGGCGAGCTGCTGCTGCGCCTTGAGAGAGTCTTGGAGCTGCTCGGTGAGCGATTGGTAGCTCATATTGAGGGCCAGCAGGCCTTGGCTCGCCTCTTCGGCGATCTCCTGGTAGCTGGGCTGGTGCCCCACCTTGATCTGGAGCATGTCGGCCGCCTCGGTGACCGCGGCGCTCAGGTCATCGAGCAAGGGGCTGAGATCATCGGAGTCGATGCCCAGGGCGCCGAGCTTCTCGAGGACCAGGCGCAGGGCGGTCTGCTTGTCGTCCACCTCGAGGATGTCGGCGAACACGTCAGCGGCCTCGGCCACCTGGGCGCGAACGCGGTGCTCTTCTGGAGCATCTTGGGGCGCGTGGTGAAAACGCACCGGGATGACAATATCGTCTGAGAAGTCCCACTTTTCGAACAGCTCGCCTCCCAGCTCATCGTGGGATGGACCGAAGTCCTGTTCGGCCCGTCTTCTGTCGGCCAGCGGCTGGCGGGCCGCCTTGGCCAAGGAGACGGCCGCCTCTTCCGACGCGGTGATGATCGCCAGGACGCCTAGGTCTTGGCACAGGCCCATGGTGAAAAACTCTTCGGGTTCGGGCAGCTTTAGGTGCTTTGCCAGCGCTTTGGCTGCGGAGGCGCGCCTCAGCGAGCACTCCCAGAACAGGTTGAGGGGGTAGTCCGACTTGGGAGGCGCGAGTTCCCGCACGCCAAAGCACAAGACGAGGTTGCGCACGGCGCGGATCCCCATGAACGACACCGCCCGATCGACGGATGAGAGCTTTCGCCTGAGCCCGTAGTAGGGGGAGTTGACCGCTTTGAGGACCTGGGCGGACAAGACCGGATCGGCTTTGATCACGGCGGCGAGCTCCGCGGTCCCGCACTCGGGATCCGCGGCGACGCGGATCACCCGCGCTACGACGTTCGGGGGGACAGGGAGAAAGTGCTCTGTTGTCGCCATCGGGTTCGCCTCGCTGTGGTGTGGCGACGCGTGATGCGCGCCTCGCCGCAATGATTTTCGTCCTACTTCGGTAAGGTGTTGCGGCGTTTCATGATGGTTATTGCCGAATCAATGGAATTATAGCGCGATTCGTTCGCCGGCAAAGCGGGGGCTTGAGGATCGCCCGGTTTTCGTGTTTGTATATTAACGCGCGAAAAAGTGTAAACGCACACAAAGTGCCCCTTAAGAGGAAAGAGTCTGCCCATGTCACACCCACAGCTTGGAATGAGGCCCTCATCTGCGGTCGCGGTGTCTATTGTCGCCTGTCTGCTCTTTACCGCGTGCTCCTCCGATTCACCGTCATCGGCGCTCGATGACGGTGTCGATTCGACGACGGGTACGGGGTCGGTCCGCGATACGGGTGACGAAGGCAGCGACGAGCGAAGCGACTCCGGGACCGGGGCGGACACAGCCGACTCGGAGACCGTGGACACCGACACGGGGCTGCTTTGGGAGAACCCGGGCTGCGCCGGCGCGCCCAACGTGGTCCGCAGCGGCTTTCGGGTGGACATCGAGGTGGATCTGACGGGCTACGAGGAGAAGAGCTTTCGAGTGCGGGAGCTCGTCACGGTGGTCCCACAGGCCGCCGGCAGCACGATCTCGCTGTTCGGGGAGCGCCTCGACATCGAACGCGCGAGCGCCGGCGTGGCGTACGACAAGCACATGGCCACGTTCTGCGTCGATGCCTTCGAGGCCGGGGATGCGGTGACGGTGGAGGTGGAGTACAGCTTCGGCGAGCCGGCCCTTTCGATCCCGGGCACCTTGGCCCAGTGGGGCCTGCGCCGCTTCAAAGGTAAGGACACGGAGGTCATCGGTCCCTTTAACGAACCGTACTTCGCGCCGCTGTGGCTGTTTGTGCCCCAGTCGCTGCACAGCAACGACGCGGTGCACGATGACAGCCCTGTGGTGGAGAGCTACACCCTGACCGTGATCGCCCCGGGGGACGACTGGACCGTGCTGGGACCGGGCGGCCAGGCCCAGAGGGAACAAAACAGCTACCGATTCGAGTTCGAGTGGCCCACCCCCATCTACGCCATCAGCTTCGCGGCCGGGCTGGGGCTGGAGGTGTTCGACATCGGGACCTCGAAGAGCGGGGTCCAGGTGGTGGCGGGCGTGGGGAAAAACTCGGTTACCCGGGCCAAGCACGATTTTGCGGCGGCGCTGACCACCATCGACTGGATGGAGGAGAACGTGGGACCATGGGAATTCGGCGACACGCTCACCCTGGTGGAGATCCCAAATTTCGGAGGCGGGATGGAGCACACCACCATCACCTGGATCGGCAGCCCAACCATCAGCGGGGATTTTTCGGGCCAGTTCATCACCGTCCACGAGACGGTCCACCACTGGTGGGGAGACAGCGTCCGGTTCACGGACTGGCCGCATTTTTGGCTCGCCGAGGGGTTCGACGAGTATTCGACCAATTTCGGCGTGCTCGGCGAGCTCATGACCCCCGAAGAGCACGCCGCGCACCTGCGGGACTACCGCGTCGAAGGCGCTGAGCTGACCTACCCGAGGCTGCCTTTTCTGCCGGCTCCGGGGCCGCTGCGTTTCGACGACGACGACGACATGCTCATGCACTTCGCGAGCGATCTCCAAATGTACTACACCTATGGCGCGACCTTCTTGGACATGGTGGACGCCCGGCTGGAGCGCTTCTACGAAGGCAGCGCGGGAGAGCTCATGGCGGACTGGTACGCCGAGAAGCGCCTCGAGTCGGCGACCACCGAGGAGTTTTTGGCGTTCGTCGAGGATTGGACGGGCGACGTCGAAGGCGTCTGGAGCGCGCTCTTCGACGACTGGGTCTACAAGACCCCGGTGCCGACGCTCCGGGCCTCGGACTACGCCTGGTCAGAAGGCGTTGGGGTCTCTTTTAAGCTCAGCCGCCCGCGAGGCGGGGACCAGAGCCTCGAGGAGCTGGAGGTTGCGTTCGTCATCGGTGACGAGGTGACCGTGGTGAGCGCCCCCATGGCGTCCGAGCAAGGCGAGACCACCGTGAGCGCCGACCTCGACTTCCCTCCGGACCGAATCGTTGTGGATCCGGACGGGATCTACATCCTCCTCGTCAACCGCCAGAAGGACTGGGCCGGTCCCACCGTCGACCTCTTCTTCCAAGACTGAAGAGCCGTCCGGGCCTCATGGCGGCCGGCGAGACCCCCTGCCCGACAAAAAGACTATCGGCTTCCAAATTAAAATGTATAATTATAAGTATGAGAGTAAAAATTCGATACTTGCGATCCGAGTTTTCGAAAAAGGACATGCGATGCCGAAACGACTCTTGAAAATGTGGAGGTTCTCGCTGGCGCTGTGCTTTCTGGGGGTCGGTGGATGTGCGATAGATTTTGAGGTCGTGGCACTGGGGACCGATGAAGCCCAGACCGATGTCGACAGCGACAATAAAACGGGCAGCGACACGGGCGTGGACACGGGCACGGGCGTGGATACGGGCACGGACGTGGATACGGGCACGGGCGTGGATACGGGCACGGGCGTGGATACGGGCACGGGCGTGGAAACGGG
>JAABTR010000015.1 GCA_011389755.1 Deltaproteobacteria bacterium
GCAATTGGGAATCGTGGGCGGCGTTTTCGGTGGAGCGGAGGTCCTCGTGACAAAAAATGATTGGGCGACCGCCGAAGAGGTGATGCGGGATCTGCGCGATGCCCCGGCGGCCTGGGACCGCGACGAGGAAGCGAACCTTTGAGTCGAGTTATTGTGGACCTTATTCTTGACCGCGCCCTCTGATCAGTGATTATTTTTCCCTACAGTTTTGTAAGTTTTTCTCGTTGGAAGAGGAGGCGCGCGAGGTTGAAAAATCAAGCTGGGCTGCGAGTTGTTGCTCTTGGAGGATTGGGCGAGATCGGCATGAATTGTTTGGTGCTCGAGTCGCGCGGCCGCCTTTTAGTTATCGATTGCGGGGTGATGTTCTCGAATGAAGGGCTCGGGATCGATGTCATCCACCCGAATTTTGAGTACTTGGCTCAAAGGCGAGACGATATCGAAGCGGTGGTCTTGACCCACGCGCACGAAGATCACATCGCCGGCGTGCCCTACCTCTTGCGCGAGATCGATGTTCCGATTTACGGTTCGCCCTACGCCCTGGGGCTCCTCGCCGAGAGGATCAAGGAGTTCGACGGGGCGAAGCTCTGGAGCCACGCCCTGGAACCGGGCGGGAGCGCTCGGCTCGAGACTTTCGGCATCAGCTCGTTTCCCATGCCTCATTCCATCATCCAAAATACCGGCTTGGTCATCGACACTCCAGGCGGTCGTGTCTTGCACACAGGGGACTTCAAGCTGCGACTGGGATCCTCGAGCGGCGGCCGAGAGGTGCTGGAGCGGCTCACCCAGGCAGCCGGGGATGGGGTGGACCTGATGTTGTCGGATTCCACCGGAAGCGAAGAGGACGAAGACGCCGGTGAGGAAGGCGAGGTCAAGCGGCGGCTGACCGACTTGGCATGCAAGTGCGACGGCCAGCTCTTCGTGGCGATATTCTCGTCTAACGTCCGCCGCCTGGAGTCGCTGTTCGAGGTGGCTTCGCGCTGCGGGCGCAAAGTCGCCTTCTCCGGCCGATCGGTGGAGAACCACGTGCGCGTGGCCAGCTCGATAGGGGCTCTGCGCATCCCCCAGGACTTGGTGATTCCCCTCGAGGAGGTCCAAGACCTCCCTCGTGATCGTACCCTGGTCGTGGTGTCCGGGACCCAAGGAGAGACCCGGTCTGCGCTGGGGCGACTCGCAGACGATGCGCACCGGCTTCTGTCGGTGGAGCCCGGAGATCTGGTGATCTTCTCGAGTCGGTTTATACCGGGCAATGAGCTCGCGATATCGAACGCCATCGACAATTTGCATCGCCTGGGGGCCCAGGTGCTCCATCGCGGCGTGCTCAGCGATGTCCATGTCTCAGGTCACGGGTCGAGCCGTGAAATTCGAAAGGCGATCGAGGCGGTGTCTCCACGCTGCTTTGTGCCGGTTCACGGAACCTATCGCCACCTGTTCGCCGCGGCCCAGCTCGCTCGCGGCGTCTGCGTCCCTCACGTTGCGGTCGTGAGCGACGGAGAGATGCTGCGGTGCGACGAGACCGGCTTGCACCGAGAAGCGACCCTTGTCCCCACCGGGCGTGTTTACATCGACGGGATGACCGGCATCGGAAAGACGGCGCTGCGGGAGCGGCGCGTCCTGGGCGCTAACGGTCTTTTAGCGGTGACCTTCGCCGCGGGCAGCGACAATAGACCGGTAGGTGACATCGACGTCGTCAGCCGGGGCGTCATCCAGGAACAAGCCCAGCCGTGGCTCGCGGATATCGTCAAAAATCGGTTGGTGCAGCTGCTCGCCGAAGCCTCCGATGAGCTCCTCTCGGACAGGGGCCGCCTGCGGGACTATCTGCGCTCCGGGCTACGAAAAGCCGTCAACAAACAGATCCGGAGGGAGCCCTACGTCCTCGTTTCAATCGTCTAGTCGGCCTCATTTCTTTTCATAGACTTCGGGGTTGACGCAGTGGGGTAGGCGCCTGCCCTCCAGGCCCGCGAGGAGGTTGCGCACCGCTATCTGAGCCATCTTCGTTCTCGTCGCTAGCGTGGCGCTGCCCAGGTGAGGGATGATCAAACAGTTTGGAAGCTCATGCAGCGGGTGATCGGCCGGCAAGGGCTCGGGATCGGTGACGTCGAGGGCCGCGGCTTGGATGATCCCCTCGGCCAAGGCGCGGTGCAGCGCTTCGTGATCCACCAGAGCTCCGCGGGCCGTGTTGACCAAAACAGCGTGCCGCTTCATCGCCTTGAGGGCCCCATCGTCGATCATGTGACGCGTCTCGTCGGTCAGGGGCGCGTGCAGGCTGACGAGGTCGCTTCTTTCGAGCAGCGACTCGAGAGGCACTTTTTCAGCGCCTTCGAGCCCTGGCGCAGCCCCCGGGTCGCTGTAGAGCACCGTCATTGAGAAGCCGCGAGCCCTGCGCGCCATGGCGCGGCCGATGCGGCCCATGCCCACGATCCCCAATGTCGCCCTGTGGAGATCGGTTCCGAGAAGGAGAGTGGGGGACCAGGTCTTCCACCGGCCCTCACGAGCGTAGCTCATCCCCTCAGGGATGCGGCGCGCGGCCGCGGCTATCAGGGCGAAAGCCAGATCGGCCGTTGTCTCGGTGAGGACATCAGGCGTGTTTCCCACGGGGATCCCCATTTTTGTCGCAGCTTCCACATCGATGTTGTCGTACCCCACGGCGTAGTTGCTGATAACCCTGAGCTTGGAGCCGGCTTCGATGACGGCCTGATCGATGGTGTCTGTCAGCAGGCACAAGAGCGCGTCCTTGCCCGCCACTTTTTCCAAAAGGTCCGAACGGTTCGGCGGCGTCTCGTCTTGCCAGATGGTGAGCGCGAAGTGGCCGGCGAGCCTGCCTAGAGAGTTCTCCGGCAGCTTGCGCGTCACGAAAATAGAGCGCATGTGGTCGACCTCCTAAATTTGTTCGGCACCTTGTTGCGTGCTAGATTATAAGCACCGAGAAGCCAGCCTGGCGAGAGAGGAGTCGATGGACCGAAAAAAAACCGAGGAGTCCAAGACATTGGATTCGGCCGCGGGAGGTCAACGAGAGGATTTCATCGAGAGTTTCTTTCGCAAGGGTGCCGAGTTCGCTTCCGAGCTCATCGAGGAGCTGCAGGACCTGCGGGACGCCTCTCGCAGGCTCGAGGCCGAGAACTTGGAGCTGAAGCATCAGTTGGCGTCGGATGACGCTATTCGAGAGCTTTTGGCCAAAATCGAGCATCTCGAGGCCGAGAAGAAGAGCCTGAGCAGCAACGCCCGAAACGCCGAAGAGGCCTCGCAGGACTACGAAGGGCGTTACGACGAGCTCGAAAGAGAGCTCGACGCCATGGCGAATCTCTACGTGGCCTCGTACCAGCTACACGCCACGTTGGTGCCGCAGGAGGTCCTCGGTACCATTGAGCAGCTCCTCGCTCAGCTCGTGGGCGCCGCCAGCTTCGCCATTTTCATAAGACGCGATAGAGGGTCTGAGCAGATGCTCGAACCGGTCCACGCGTACCACTGTCCCAAGGCGGCAGGGACCCGGATCGCTTGGGGCGATGGTCCCGTTGGAGAGGCCGCGGCGAGCGGAGTCCACTTTGTCGCCGAGCCCCGGAACCACGACGGGCAGACTCCGCTCGCGTGTGTCCCCATGGTTCTCGGTGATGAAACGATTGGGGTCATTGTCATTTACGCGCTCTTCGAGCAAAAAAATGAATTTGTCGATATAGATTTTGAGCTGTTCAAGCTGCTCGCCTTGCACTCGGCCTCTGCCATAGTGGGAGCGGGGCTCATGGAGCGGGCCGGTGGTGTCAAGGGCAGCTTGGAGAGTTATAGAACCCTTTGAGAAGGTTTTTTTTGGATAGGGAGGAAGCGGCAGATGGCCGAATACACCTGTCTCGTGGTTGAAGATTCGCCGATGATGAGGCAGCTCGTCGTTTTCGCTCTCGGGCGTCTGCGAAACCTCACGGTCGTGGAAGCCGACGACGGCGTGGATGCCCTCAAAAAGCTGGCGGCAGGGCGCTTTGACCTCATTATCACGGATATCAATATGCCGATCATGGATGGCCTCAAGTTGGTCAAACGCATCCGCAGCGACGCGGTTCACAAAGACGTTCCCATCATGATCATCACCACAGAAGGCTCGGCCGAAGATCGCCAAAGGGCGCTTCAGCTGGGCGCCAACGCGTACATCACAAAGCCGATTCAGGCGCCCCAGGTGCTTTCGAAGGTTAAAGAGCTTCTCAACATCGACTAGCAATTCTAGATTAA
>JAABTR010000016.1 GCA_011389755.1 Deltaproteobacteria bacterium
ACAAAGCCGATTCAGGCGCCCCAGGTGCTTTCGAAGGTTAAAGAGCTTCTCAACATCGACTAGCAATTCTAGATTAAAGGCTTTTTATGAAGGTCCTCATCATCGGAGCCGGGCAGGTCGGTGCCGCGATCACGGGGGCGCTCGCCGGAGAGAAGGTGGACGTGGTGGTGATCGACCTCCATGGAGAGCGCCTGCAGCAATTGCGCGACGTCTATGACATCCAGACCGTTGCCGGGTCGGGGTCGAACCCAAAGGTCCTGGCGGACGCGGGAGTGGCCTCTTGCGATATGATCGTCGCGGTGACCGATTCGGACGAGGTCAACATGGTTGCGTGCGCCATCGCCAAGCAGCGCGCCCCCCACGCCATAAAAGTGGCCCGCATCCGGGAGAGGGCCTTTTTGGAGGACGCCGAAGATTCGGTATTGGGCGACAAAGGATTCGGCGTGGACCACGCCATCAACCCTGAGCTCGTCGCCACCGATAGGATCATCGGGCTTTTGGAAGTTCCGTTCGCCACCGACGTGGCTGACTTTGGAAACGGGATCCGCCTGGTGGGGATTCGCATGCCTTCGGGCAGCCCTCTGGAGGGCAAGACCTTTGCCCAGCTGCGCAGCGAGTCGCCGGATCTCAAGATCCTCGTGACCACGCGGATCCGCCATGGGGAGAGCGTGGTCCCCCGCGGGCATGATGACATCCATGGGGGAGACACACTCTTCGCCGTCTCCAGGACCGATGACCTGCCTGGCCTCGCGAAGCTGCTTCGATTCCCTTGGCACACGCCCAAGCGGCTGACCATCGCCGGAGGCGGCGGTATCGGGGCGCTTTTGTCGAGCCGGCTCGAGAAGTTCGGAAAGTATTCCATCAAGGTCATTGAGCCCGACGCAGCGCGAGCGAACCAGCTCAGCGAGGATCTCGAGCGGGCCCTTGTGCTCCACGGGAGCCCGACCGACGAGAATCTGCTCTTTGAGGAGAATATCCGGGACTGCGATGTGTTCGTGGCCGCCTTGGACGAGGCCGAGACCAACGTAATGGCTGCCTTGAACGCCAAGCGGCTCGGGGCGCGCCGGGTGATAGCCTTGACAGACAAGATGAGCTACGTGCCGATCATCGAAAACGCCGGCGTGGACGCGGTGGTCTCTCCCCGCGCGCTGGCCATCGGCACCATTTTGCATCACATCCGAAAGGGCAAGGTCAAAGTGGTCATTCCCTACGGCGAGGCGGGGCAGGCCGAGGTCATCGCCTTCGAGGCTCTCGAGACGGCGCCGGTTGTGGGAAAACCGCTGCGGGATGTCAAATTCCCCCATGGCGCCATCGTCGGAGCCTTGGCGCGGGGCGGGAAAGCCTTCATCCCGGACGGCAACGACGTCATCACCCCGGGCGATGATGTGTATGTGTTCGCGAACAAAACCGCGATTCCCAAGCTGGAGAGGATGATGGCGGTGCGCCTCGACTTCTTTTAGTTAAAGAAGTCGGCCTCTTTTAGGCTTTTTGGATCTGGGTGCCGGGGGTGGCGCTGACCTCGCCGACCTCTTCTTCTTTGAATTCGGAGCCGTCGTAGGAGGCGCGCAGGAGTTTGTCCTCGGTGCGCGTCAAGACGGCGGTGGGGCGCTTCCAAAGATAGTGCAGGTTGGTGAGCACCTCCTTGGTGTACGCCGGATCGAGGTCGACGCCTTCGTGGACGTGTTCGAGCAAGAGCTCGCCTCGGTTGTTGTCATTGGCGTCTACGATGCGAATCACCGGTTGGCCCATGTTCGTCATCTGCGTCAAGAGCTGCTTTTTGACGTCGTGGAACTTTCGTGACTCGATTTCGTACCGCCGGTGGTGGGGGTTGTAACCGAACGCAAAGAGCTTTTGATCCCGCACAAAGTCGTAGGTGAGGAACTCATCGAGGAACGTCACGTCATTGTGGGTCCTGCGCACCTCGAAGATCTTCTCGTTGCCCAAGCCGGCGCCCGTGTCCCATTTCTCCCTCTGGGCCATGTCCTCGCACTCGTCCCACTCTTTTCCGAAGCGCCCCTTGTCCCAGCGCTCGACGATATGCCTGAACAGCTCGACGCCGAGCTTGTACGGGTTGAGCTGCGCGCCGTGGCTGGCGGTCACGCCCGAGGCGTGGTCGGCGTAGTCGATGATCTCCGAGGCATCCAGGGCCTTCTCGGTCATGATCCGCGAATGCCAATAGGTGGCCCAGCCCTCGTTCATGATCTTGGTTTGACCTTGAGGGGCGAAGTAGTAGGCCTCCTCTCGCATGATCTCGAGGACGCCGCGTTCCCATGTCTTGAGCGGCGCGTGCTCCATGAGAAACCCCAACACGTCGCGCACCGGCTGCACCGGAAATTTCAGGGCCTTTTTTTGTTCTCGGGCCTGTGCCTCCCGCTGTTCTTTCAAAAACTCGGGCGGGTTGATATAGGTGTCCATGTAGGACTTCGCTTTGAGCCGCGGCACGTCCCCGGGACCGAGCACCTGATCGTCCTCCTCCCGCTCCACCGCCACGTCCTTGGGCATGATCGCTTGGGGGAGCGGAGGGTTGTGGATATCGATGAGGTTGTCGATCGATAAGCAGTAGTCGATGAAATTTTCGACGCGCTCGACCCCGTAGCGATCCATGTACCCGCGGATGCGGGATCCGTGGTTCGCCATCTCGTCGATCATGCGCCTGTTGGTGTGATCGAACCACAGGTTGTTTTTGAAAAAGTCGCAGTGAGCGAACACGTGCGCCATCACCAGCTTTTGGTCCACTAAAGAGTTGCCCTCGAGCAGGTAAGCGGTGCACGGGTCGTTGTTGATGACCAGCTCGTAGATCTTGGATAGACCATACGTGCTGTACTTCTTCATGCGCTCGTATTCCATCCCGAAACGCCAGTGGGGGTAACGGGTGGGGAAGCCGCCGAACGAGGCTATCTCGTTCATCTCATCGTAGTTGATGAGCTCGAAGTACGTGGTGAAGTAGTCGAGGCCGTACCCTTGGACGTAGACCTCGATCTCGGACTGGATCTCTCGCAGATAACGCGGCAGGCCGCCGGCCCAACGTCTTCTCGAGCCGTATCCGTGTGATGCCATCGCCTACTTTCCCTTTCCGAGGAAATCCTTGATAGAGGCCATGATGCCGTCGCGATCGGGGATCTCGGAGGTGATGACCTTCTCGTCCTCGTTGAAGCGCGACTTGACGTCCCGGATGAACTGGCCCGAGCCGTAAGGGCTGTGGACCTGGCCGTAGCCGAACATGTTCGACACCGGGATGATGTGCTGCTCCAGGATCTCCAAGCTCTGCTTGGTGTCGTCAGCGGACCAGTTGTCGCCGTCGGAGAAGTGGAACGTATAGATGTTCCAGTCCGCGGGCGGGTACTCGGTTTCGATGAGCTCGGAGCACACCTTGTAGGCCGAGCTGATCATCGTCCCTCCGGACTCGCGGGTGTGGAAGAAGGTCTCCCGATCCACTTCCCGGGCGACGGCGTCGTGGATGATGAAGCGCGTGTCGAGGCCTTTGTACTGGGTGGTGAGCCACGCATCGATCCAAAAGGACTCGATGCGGACGATCTCCTTTTGCTCCTCACCCATGGAGCCCGACACGTCCATCATGTAGATGATGACGGCGTTGGCCTCTTTTATCTCTTCGGTCCGCCATGACCGGTAGCGTCTGTCTTCGCGCACCGGGACGATAACCGGGCGGTTGGGGTTGTAAGTCCCCGAAGCGATCTGCCGCCGGAGCGCTTGACGGTAGGTTCGTTTGAAGTGTCTCAGGGACTCGGGTCCCACGTTCTTGATTCCGACGAAGCGGTCCTTGGTGGAGACCACCCGCTGCTTGCCTTTGTCGTCGAGGTTGGGCAGCTCGAGCTCCTCGCCCAAAATCTCGGCGAGCTCCTCGATGGTGACTTCGATCTCGAGGACGTGTTGTCCCTCCTGCTCACCCGCTTGGCCCTGTCCGTCCTCGGCGTCGGATTGCGAGAGGGGATCCCCGACATCACCCTCGCCCTGCCCGACACCGCCCATCTGGCGATCGCCGAAGCGAAAACGAGGGATATCGATGCGGGGGACCGGGATCGAGACAGTCTTGCCACCCTCGCGCCCAAAGAGCTCACCTTTGGAGATGAATTTTCTAAGCTCTTTGCGCACGCGGCCTTTGACGATCTGTCGGAATCGCGCGTGATCTTGGTGGATCTTCAGCGACATTACCGCGTATCCCCTCGTGCGAAGATCGAGGCGACGAAGTTCAGGACGTCCGTCGCGCAAATTTCACAATAGCCGTACTTTGTCTTCAGCCTGTTCTTGACCACGTCGATCTTCTCTTGGGTCTCGCGATCGATGACCTGGCTGACGAGCGACGACAGCTTGATGGAGTCCTTTTGGTCCTCGAAGAGCTTCATCTCCAGGGCCCGGCGGAGGCGATCGTTGGTGTCCCAGCGGAACTCCTTGCCCTCGACCGCCAAGGCGCCGATGAAGTTCATGATCTCCTTGCGGAAGTCGTCTTTGCGGCTCTCGGGGATGTCGATCTTCTCTTCTATGGAGCGCATCAGGCGCTCATCGGGCGGCTCGTCCTGTCCGGTGTACCGGTTGCGGACCTTTTCCTTGAGGGTGTAGGCCTTGACGTTGTCGATGTAGTTCATCGCCAGGTTGTTGATGGCCTCTTCGTCGGCGGAGATCGCCCTTTGAACTTCGTTCTTCACGATCTCTTCATACTCTTGTTTGACCACCGAGATGAGGTCGCCGTAGTGCTTGCGCTTGTCCTCGTTCGTGATGAGGCCGTGGCTGCGGAGCCCCTTGCCCAGCTCGTTGAGCACCATGAAGGGGTTGAGGCATCCCTCGGCCTCGGAGACCAGGGCGTTGGAGATCTTGTCTTGAACGTAACGCGGCGAGATGCCGTCCATACCTTCGCGCTCGGTCTCCTTGCGCAGCTCCTTGACGTTGTCTTGCGTGAAGCCGGGCAGCATCTTGCCGTCGTAGAGCTTCATCTTCTGCAACAAGGTCAGCCCGGCTTTCTTGGGGTCTTCGAGTCGCGTCAAGAGCGCCCACATGGCCGACACCTCCAGGGTGTGGGGCGCGATGTGGATGTTGGGGATGTTCCGCTGGTCGAAGTCCTTCTTGTAGATCTTGATCTCTTCTGTGAGCTTCGTGATGTACGGGATGTCGACCTTGAGCGTTCTGTCGCGCAAGGCCTCCATGAACTCGTTGTTGAGCAGCTTTTTGTACTCGGCTTCGTTCGTGTGACCGATGATGACCTCGTCGATGTCGGTCTGAGCGAACTTCTTCGGCTTGATCATGTGCTCTTGGCTCGCGCCGAGCAGGTCGTAGAGGAAGGCCACGTCGAGCTTCAGGACTTCGACGAACTCGATGATGCCGCGGTTGGCGATGTTGAACTCGCCGTCGAAGTTGAAGGCTCGCGGATCGGAGTCGGAGCCGTATTCCGCGATCTTGCGGTAGTTGATGTCGCCGGT
>JAABTR010000017.1 GCA_011389755.1 Deltaproteobacteria bacterium
TGAACTCGCCGTCGAAGTTGAAGGCTCGCGGATCGGAGTCGGAGCCGTATTCCGCGATCTTGCGGTAGTTGATGTCGCCGGTGAGCTCGGTCGAGTCCTGGTTTTTCTCGTCCTTGGGCTGGAACGTGCCGATGCCCACCCGGTCTTTCTCGGACATCACCAGGCGGTGCACCCGAATGTGGCTGATGACCTTGCCCCAGTCGCCGTCGTACTTCTTCATCAGCTCGTTGAACGTGAAGCGGCAGGCCGGGCAGAGATCGCCGTCGACGCGCACCTTGAAGTTGTCGTCGCCCAGGCGCAGCTCGGCAAACGCCTTGTCGCGCCACTGCCACGGGATGAGGCGCAGGGGCTCCTCGTTCATGGGGCAGCGCAGGGTCTTTTCCGGGGTGTCGAGGTCGTGCCACTCGTGGGTGTACATGGCTCCCTTGGGAGTCCGCGAGTAGGCTTCGAGACCTTTTTTCAACAGCCGAACGATGGTGGACTTGGAGCTCCCCACCGGTCCGTGCAGGAGCAAGACGCGCTTCTCAGGGCCGTAGTTCTCGGCCGCGGCCTTGAGAATGTTGACAAACCGCATGAGCGGGATGTCGAGGCCGTAGATGGCGTCCTTGCCGCCCACGTTGTCTTGCTCGAAAAAGGAGTAGCGCGTGACGCGCTTTTTGTTGTCGATGTACTCCTCTGTGCCACGGGCGATGACCATGTCGTAGAGACGTTGAAAAGCGGTTCGCGTGACCTCGGGATGCTCGCGGACGATGTCGAGATAATCATCGAAATTTCCCGACCAGTTCAGTTCGCGATATTCCTCGAGATTGTGAAGGTTGCGAATCTTATCAACCAAGCCGCCGTTACCTTGCTCGCTCATGTTATTCCTCCAGCAACTCCTATTGTGTCGCACGCTTGGGGCTCTAAAATGCGCCTCGTGTCCATCGATATCGGCATCCTTTTTTACTCGGGCCCATAGAGTCTACGTCCTGCACGGCAAACTTCAAACACGGGCCCGGACAAAGCCGGGTCATGATGTCGGTTATTTCCTGTAGGGATTAATCTAGTACACGCAGGTGCCGTCGTCATCTTTTCCTGATGCAGACTTTATGATACGAAACCCGCCGATCAACACCGGCCCCTGTATTTACCGCATTTTGTGGGGCCGCGGCCCTTCCAATGTTTTGTTCATTTTCCCGTCGGATCTAAGGGTTTACAGAAACCGCGTTCGCAAATAGTGTATCGGCCAGTTATGAACGGAGGATTCGATGATTCGAGAAAAGATCGCACAAGCGATTGGTATTCTAAGCGAGCTCGAAGTCGACGCGTGGATGACGTTCGTCCGGGAGTCCGACAAGTCCCACGATCCCTGCCTGGATATTGTGGTGGGTGGGAACGTGACCTGGCAGAGCGCCTTTATCATCGGGCGCGGCGGCGAAAAGATCGCCGTGCTCGGCTCCCTCGACAAGGCGGCCCACGAAGAGCTCGGGCATTACGATGAGATCGTGCCGTACGTGCAGGGGATAACAGAGCCACTAAGAGAGGTTCTAAAAAGGCTCGATCCGGCGCGCGTCGCGATCAATTTTTCCAAAACAGACGAGATGGCCGATGGTCTCACCCACGGCCAGTTCTTGGCGCTGCAGGATATCCTCGCGGGCACGCCCTACGTGGACCGGTTTATCTCTGCGGCGCCGATCGTCTCACGCTTGCGGTCCCGCAAGCTCCCCGCGGAGCTCGAGCGCATAACCCGCGCCTGCGCCGAGACCGTGGATGTGTTCGAGCAGCTGTCCAAGGTGCTCGTGCCGGGGATGACCGAGACGCAGATCGCGGCGTCCATAAAAGGGTTCATGAACGGAAAAGGGCTCTTGCCCGCGTGGGATGAGGCCCACTGTCCCGCGGTTTTTACGGGCCCCGAATCGGCCGGCGCCCACGCCGGGCCCACCGAGCGTCCCATGGAGCCGGGGCATCTGATGAACGTCGACTTCGGCATGAGAGTGGAGGGCTACTGCTCGGATCTACAAAGGACCTGGTACTGCCCACGTCCTGGCGAAAAAGAAGCCCCCGAAGCTGTCAAGAGAGGCTTCGAGACCATCCGGGGAGCCGTAAAAAAGGCGGCGGCCTTCATGAAACCCGGAGTCTTGGGCAAGGACGTGGACGCGGTGGCTCGGGGGCACATCACCGCGGCCGGGTACGAGGAATACCCCCACGCGCTGGGGCATCAGATCGGTCGCGAGGCCCACGACGGCGCCGGGCTTTTATGCCCCGAGTGGGAGCGCTACGGCGACAAACCCTACGCGGAGGTCGAAAAAGGGCAGTGCTACACCATCGAGCCGCGGCTGACGGTGCCGGGGCACGGGGTCGCCACAATAGAAGAGATCGTCGTGGTCGAGGACGACGGGGTCCGGTTTCTATCGAAACCCCAAGAAGAGCTTTGGTACATCGAGTCGTAAAACGCGCGCCCTCGAGCCGCCCAGGCGGTTTCGGGAAAGAAAGGAACGAACCATATGGATGCAGCACCGGGTAAGAGCAGCAAGCTGCTGCCGGACAACGCCTACCGCAAGCTCGCGCCGGGGGAGGAGTACACTCCCATCGTCAGGCCGGAGGACACCCGCCCCGAGGTGACCAAGTGGTCCATTGTCGTCGGGATCGTCATGGTGGTGGTTTTCGCCGCGGCCTGTATCTACATGGCCCTGCGCGCCGGAAACGCTATCGAGGCGGCGATCCCCATCGCGATCTTGGCGATCTTCTTCGGCAAGATGCGAAAGGTCCGCAGCTCCATCTTGGAGAACGTCATCGTCCAGTCTGTGGGCCAGGCCGCGGGGGTCGTGGCCGCCGGCGCGGCGTTTTTGGTCCCGGCTCTGTACATCAACGGGCTCACCCCGAGCTGGTGGCAGATCTTCTTGGCGTGCTTCATCGGCGGCGCCTTGGGCGTGGTGCTCATCATCCCCTTGCGCAAGTACTTCGTGCTCGACATGCACGGCGAGCTGCCCTTCCCCGAGGCCACGGCGATCAACGAGATCCTGGTCTCGGGCGAGTCCTCCGGCGCCACGGCCGGGAAGGTGCTCATCATGGCGTTTTTGCTCGGCGCGGCGTTCGACTTCCTCATCGAGGGCGTTCACCTGTGGCCTTCGGCCATGAGCACCTCCACCCTGCCAGGAGGTATCGGCGAGCTCATGAGCGGCTCCCGCTTCGAGCTGTCGATGTTCGGCCTGGCAGCGCTGTTCGGCCTGGGCTACATCATCGGCTTGAAATACGCGTCGATCATCGCCGGCGGCTCGGTGCTCGCCTGGCTGGTGCTGGTGCCGCTCATCTACATCTTCGGCTCCCAGGCCGGCTCCATGGACTACGCCGGAACGAGCTACCAGTTAGGCGAGATGACCTCGGGGGAGATCTTCGGGGCGTTCGTCAAGCCCATCGGCATCGGCGCCATCGCCGTCTCCGGCATCATCGGCATCATCCGGCTGGGCAAGATCGTCGCCAGCTCCATCTCGTTGGGCTTCAAGGGGCTCAAAGGCGGGGATCAGGACACCAAGGACCCGCGCACCCAGATCGACATGAAGCCCAAGAACGTCCTTTTAATTCAGTTCGCCATGGCGGCTCTTTTGGGTGTGCTCTTTTTTATCGTCGCTATAACCACGGTCGACACGGCCACGGGCGAGACCTACACCACGAGCCAAGGGCTCCTTTACGCCGCGGTGGGCGCCATCGTCGGTTATGTCTTGTCCTTCCTGTTCACACCGGTTGCGGCCCAGGCCATCGCTATCGTGGGCGTCAACCCGGTCTCGGGCATGACCCTCATCACCGTGGTGCTCACCATCTTGGTGCTGGTCGGGTTCGGCCTGTCGGGCGAGGGCGGCATGTTCGTGGCGCTCATCGTCGGCACCGCGGTCTGCACCGCCTTGTCCACCTCCGGCGCGCTGGTCTCGGACTTCAAGATCGGCCACTGGATAGGTGCCACGCCCCGGTCCCAGGAGAAGTGGAAGTTCTTGGGGCTCGCCGTGGCCGCCTTGGTGGTGGCCTTCGTCATCCCCATCATGGACCAGGGCTACGGCTTCGTGAAGCGGGATCCTATCACCGGCGAGCAGATGCGGGACGAAGCGGGCAAGCTCATCTCCAACACCGAGGAGCTGCCCGCGCCCCAGGCCAACATGATAGCGGCGGTGAGCTCAGGGCTTTTGTCCGACCCCTCCAAGCAGCCCTGGCTCTTGTACGGAATGGGCGGCATCATGGCCGTCATCCTGTTCTTGGCCGGGGTCCCCATGTTGGCCTTTGCCCTGGGCATGTACTTGCCCATCGGCATCAACACGGCGGTGCTGTTCGGAGCGTTCACCGCGTTCATCGTGAGCAAGACCGGCGGCTCAGACAGGGTCCGCAAGGCGCGGGCCGAGCAGGGGACCCTCATCGCCTCGGGCATGATGGCCGGCGCGGCCATCTTCGGCATCCTCACGGCGGTGACCCGCGTCCCGGACCTGGGAGGTCTCATCCGCTACATCAGCGTGGGCGTCGATTTCGAGCTGCACGAGACCGCCAGCGGCACCCCTGTCCTCAAGGAGGCCGGTGAGGCCGCCTGGTACGGCGGCGGCTCCGGCGAGGCCATCTCCTTTATCATGTTCGTCGTGCTCGGCGTGGCCTGCTACCTGCTCGCCCGCTGGGGCGCGCGGGGCGCCATCGCCGAAGAGGACGCCTCCACCAAGTGAGCAGTATCCCCCGCCTTCGATGAGCCGCCATCGTGACCTCCGACTGCATTCCGACCCAAAAAGAAGCCTTTTTTTGCGATTGCGTCGTTAAAACCCGGCAGACCGACAACTAACCTTTCAGATATGGACGATGGCAGCGCCCGGGAGACGGGCGCCTAGTTCAAAGAGGTA
>JAABTR010000018.1 GCA_011389755.1 Deltaproteobacteria bacterium
GGGATCGTTTTGTTTGCATCTGGTGAGGCGGCGGCGCAGATCGCGGTGGAAAGTTTACATGTTGAAGACGGGGCGCTCCAAGTCGATGGTGACCTCAGCGATTGGTCGGGAAAGAAAGCAGAGTCCAGTAAAGTCGATTTCGTCATGCTCGGAGGTCGAGAGATCATCTCCGGTGTCGACAGCTGGCAAGACGACAACGATTTTTCTGCGAACGTCGCTTTTGCACATGACGAAAAGGCGCTCTACTTCGCCGCGGTCGTCAACGACGAAATCATCGTGCGGACAAAAAACGCGCTCACGAGTGAAGATCACTTGGAGCTGCACTTCGCCTTCATCAAAGGGCGCAAGAACAATCTCAGGCCTTTCAGGTTGGGGATTTTCGCCGACCCGGTCGACAAAAAAATAGAGATTCGCAAGCTCAGCGGCAACAAAAAGAAAGCCGGGCCGGTCATTCGGGAAATAAAAGGAGCCATCGGCGGTGCGGTCCATTCGTACACGGTAGAGGTGCGCATACCCTGGTCTGCACTTCCGCTGGGCGACGCAGAACGGATCGGCATGCGAGGCGCGGTCTTCGCTATCGACAACGATTCGTCGGAAAATGACCCGGTGGATACGGTGCTCAGTACGGCATCTTTCGAGGCTCGCGAGGACTACACGTCGCTTCCGATGCTGGGTCAATCCGATGTCACGCGGCCTCTGGGCCGATTCTGGGAAGACAAGGAGCTGACCGCGAGGACCGGTACCCACTTCTACGCGGCGGTCGATCTCGTCTCAGGGGAAGGGATGGAGCAGGTGCTGGTGGCGGACAAATACCTCATGGCCTTTGGGCCGGAGATGAAAAACGAAGCCGGCTACTCAGCCGTTCCCCTCCCGATTGAATCCGTCGACCATATCGTGCGCCTCGAGCTCTTCGACGCTACCGGCGACAAGAAAAAAGACATCTTGGTCGAGTTCAACGTCGACCGCGGTGTCGAGCAGCGCCGATGGATCTCTATCTACCGAGTCAATGAGCAGTTCGAGCTTCAGAAGGTGTTTTCGGCCGCCACGAAGATTTCGTCGATGATGTCAAAGGTCGAGAACGACTTAAAATTTGTCAAAGGTCCCGATAGCTCGGTCGCCGTGCGGGTCACCCCCGTTCGCGTCACCGGCATCGATAGGGAGATGGGCGACCCCATTCCCGAGCTGGACGGCAACCCCATGGTCGTGCCCTGGGATGAGCCCGCGATAGCCACCTACACGTACAACGACGGTGAGTACAGTAGGCGCTGAGCACGGGCCCCGGACCTCTCCCCCGGCCTCTTCTAAGAAAACCAAATCACACCAAACGCGATTGAGTTTCCCCGGTCAAGGTGCGCCTTCGTCGGCACCAAACTCGGCGAGAATAGAGGCGGCGTTTTGTCGGGGTTTGCCGTGAGAAAGAGCGTCTTTTAGGTGTCTTTGGAGAAGCCTGTCCGAGGCCAAAGAACGATCGAGAGTTAGGGCTCGTTCATAGGATTTTGTCGCGCCGAGCCGATCACCTCGAAGATAGAGGGCGTGCCCGAGCAGAAGATGGGGCAGGGCCTCTTCGGGGCGCAGGCGCAGCGCTCTGCGCGCCGATGATGACGCCTTTTTCCCGTCCCCGGCCTGGAGATATGAGTGGGCCTCCTCTAGAATACGCGCCAGTTTTTCGTCGGAAACATCGCTGAGATCTATGGCCTGAGCGGTGTCTGACGTTTGAAAGTCCTGTTTGCCCTGCATCCTCCAGATGGCGACAGTGAGAAAAACGAAGGTCGAGAAGAGCACGACACAACCCGCCAATAACAGGCGCTTTTTTTGAGCTGTTATGGGGGCCGGACTCCCTTTGATAGTTTGAGAAAAGAAACCGGGACTCGAGACCTCGAGTTTTTCGAGGATCTGTCGAATCGGCGCGGGGATGCGGTGGAGGCGTCTCGAGATGAATTGCGCCGAAGCGTTTCGACAAGGATAGAAAAG
>JAABTR010000019.1 GCA_011389755.1 Deltaproteobacteria bacterium
TGTCGAATCGGCGCGGGGATGCGGTGGAGGCGTCTCGAGATGAATTGCGCCGAAGCGTTTCGACAAGGATAGAAAAGGCGCTCGAGAACTATTGGGGATAAACGAAATTTTCCCGAGGATGGACCGAGCTCATCGAGCGCGTCGATGAATTGCTCAGCGGAATCGAATCTGTCTTCGGGATTTTTGGCCAGAGATTTTTTTATGACCGCGTGGATGGCTTCCGGCGCTTTGCAGCTTCTGGGCAATGTGGGTATCGGCGAGCTCAGGTGGGCCAGCACGATATCCACCGCTGAAGCGCCCTTGAACGGGCGAAAACCGGCTAACATCTCAAACAGTATCACCCCGGCGGCGTAGAGATCCGCGCGGTGGTCGACTGTATTGCCTTTGCCCTGCTCCGGTGAGAGATAGGCGGGGGTGCCCAAAATGAGGCCTGCCTGGGTGAGACTATCGTCGCTGCCGTCTGTGGAGGCCAATTTGGCCACGCCGAAGTCGAAGACCTTGACGTAATCGGGTTCATCTGCGTGAGTTACGAGCATGACGTTGTCGGGTTTGAGGTCCCGATGCACCACGCCTGCGCGGTGGGCATGGGCGAGGGCTTTGAGTATTTGCCCGGCTATCTGAATGGCTTTTTCGAACGGTAAAGGGCTCGTTTTGCGCAGCCGCTCGGCGAGCGTCTCGCCCTCGAGATACTCCATTACCAAAAAAAGCGTGCCGTCCCTCGTGCGGCCGAAATCGGTGACGCTTATGCAATGGGGGTCGGTGAGACGACTGGCGCTCTTGGCCTCTCGTTCAAAGCGCTTGGCGATGGCGCCGGAGTGAGTGAGCTCTTGATGGATGACCTTGATAGCCACTGTTTTGTCCATCAGGGTGTGTTTTGCCCGATAGACGGTCCCCATTCCCCCTTCGCCCAGCTTTTCTCCGAGCCGATAGCGTCCATCAATCATCTCTTCGCGATTGCCTTCGGACAAATTCTCGATAGGGGCTGTGGGCGAAATGGGAGAGATGCGCGTGGCGGCCAAGGGATCGATGGCGGCGGTTCTCGATTTTGGAGGTGGACGTCGGGGAAACGGATCGCATCCGAGGCCTAGTTCTTTCGGCGGAACACAGTCTGTTTTGAAATTTTTTTCAAACATCGACAACTCTTTCGACGAAAGTAGTTACCGCAAAGTTAGCGTCCAAATTTCAGTTTCTCTATTATTGATCAGGCGGCCGGGAACGCACGTTTGACGCCCCCATGCTCCCCGATTTAGCCATTCTCTCCTTTAAAAAAAATAGAATTACAAAGCGAAGCGACAGCGGACCAGGACTCGCGCTGGCTGTTCGGCCTTAAAAAAAATCCGGTCCGGGCCCAATTACTTAGGAAACCTCGGGCCTGGATGGTCGAGGGAATAGGTGAGGAGGATGAGTTATGGAATCATATGGAAAACAAATTAGGCTCCCTGAGAACAAACCTATGACCACGGCCGGTGCGCTGGACCGGCTTATCGGAAGGTCTTTGGACATGTGGTCATTGCGAAATCACGTGACGAAATTCGGCCCCTTGTCAGCGCCCGTGCTGGTCCACGGAGAGACCGGGACGGGAAAGGAGCTCGTGGCGCGGGCCGTTCACGACCTGTCCGCGCGTCGAAACGGCCCCTTTATCGCTGTCAACTGCGGAGGCCTGTCGGAGTCCCTGCTCGAAGACACTCTCTTCGGTCACGACAAAGGTGCCTTTACGGGGGCGGAAGCTTCTCGCTTGGGAGTTTTTGAGCAAGCCCACAAGGGGACGCTTTTTTTGGATGAGGTCGGAGAGCTACCGCTGGCCCAGCAGGCGGCGCTGCTCAGGGTGCTCGATCACCAGGTGGTGCGCAGGGTGGGGGGGACGAGGGACATCGTCGCCGATTTTCGCCTCGTGGCCGCAACCAACAGGCATCTGCCGCGCATGGCCGAAGAAGGTACTTTTCGGCTCGATCTCTACCACAGGCTGGCGGCCTTGGAGCTGGGCACGCCGGCATTGCGCAGAAGGCGGGACGACATCGCGCCCATCGCGCATCATCTGCTCGAGAAGATGCGCGATGAGCTGGGGTTCAAGCGGCTGTCGGACGACGCGGTCGGCTGGCTCGAGAAGCAGCGGTGGCCGGGGAACGTGCGAGAGCTCAGAAACACTCTGTACCGGGCTGCGGCCCTCACCTCGACCGAGGTCCTGCGCCGGGAGGACTTCGAAGGCCTCGAGGTGCACTGCGCCGCTGGAAGTCACACCCGGGGGGAAGGGAATCTTCGTTACCGAATCGATGCGCTCTCCGATGGGCAAATCCTCGAGCTATTAAAACACCACGGCGGGAACGTGACCGCGGCGGCGCGAGAGCTCGGGGTGCCGAGGACGACCCTGAGAGACAGATGGCATCGGATGCCCCGGCCGTACCAGCGACCGGGCGCCCCCTTGAGCCTGGCGAGCTGACCGCCTAGTTGTGGTCCTTGGGGTGCATCCCCCAGCTGCGCAGCTTGGAGTAAAAAGTGACCTTGGATACGCCGAGGGCCAAGGCTGCTTTCGGAACGCTCCCGGCGCTGAGATTAAGGGCGCGCAGATAAGCTCTGCGCTCGACTTCTGCCAGCGGGACGATGCGACCGGGCGTATCTTCGGGGTCGTCCAGGGGGGCGTCCCCCCCTGGATCGGGGGTCGCGGCTGTGCCCTCCAATGGGCTCTGCAGGGCCGGAAGCGTGTGGCTGTCTCCGTCCAAGAGGCTGACCTCCCGTTCTATCACGTTGGCGAGCTGTCGCACGTTCCCAGGCCAGGCGCAGTCCATCAGTGCTTTTTCCACCGGGGGTGAGAAGCTGCGGACTTTCTTGCCCTGCTCCCTGGCGAAGCGCTGCAAAAATGACTCAGCCAGCAAGATGGCATCTTCGCCCCGATCCCTCAGCGGGGGCAGGTGCACGTGGAGCACTCTCAAGCGGTAGAGCAGGTCGTGGCGGAAGCGGCCGGCCTCGACCAAGGCGTCGAGGTTTCTGTGGGTGGTGGCGATGACCCGCGCCTCCACGTGCCGCTCCTGGGAACCGCCCAGACGGACGACGACGCGCTCTTGCAGAACCCGCAGGAGCTTGGCCTGCATGTCGAGGGGCATGTCACCTATCTCGTCGAGCAGCAACGTGCCGCGACCGGCCATCTCGAATTTGCCCTGGTTGCCTTCTGTCCGCGCCCCCGTGAAGGCGCCGCGCTCGTAACCGAACAGCTCGGCCTCGAGCAGCTCCCGGGGCACGGCGGCGCAGTTGACACCGACGAACATCTCGCTCGAGCGCGGCCCGCCGGTGTGGATGGCTTGCGCGAAGACTTCCTTTCCCGTCCCGCTCTCGCCGGTGATGAGCACCGTTGCGTTCACAGATGAAGCTTGGCGTGCCATGTGTATGGCCGTTTGAACCGACTGACTGTCGCCGACGATATCGGCGAAGAGGTACCGGGGCCTGGTCGCCGTGACCCGCTGGGCGATCCGCTGCGCCCGGTCGAGCTCGACGAGCGTGGCCACGACCCCTCGCGGGCGCCTGTCGCTGCGAATGGGGCGTGCCGTCACGACGAATGAACCGTGCTGGAGCTTGATGAGCGCGCTGTCGACCCGGAGCGTGGATATCAGAATCTGTATGAGGGGCTTGAGCTCGGGAGCCGACTCGAGGGAGCGCCCCAGGATCTCGTCGGCGTCCACCCTCAGCATGCGGGCGGCGGCGGAGTTGAAGCTGGTCACGATTCCCGCGGCGTCCACGCTGATGACGCCGTCTCGGATGGTGTCGAGGGTCGTCGAGAGTTGCTCGAAAGCCAGGCGTTTCGATCGGATGGCCACGAGGCGGCTGTAGGCCAGGGCCACGAAGTCGCAAAAAAGCTCGGTGAGCTGGACGTCCTGGTCGCTGAACTGCCCGTTGCGCTTGAGCTTGTCCGCGTAGATGGCACCGAAAAACTCTCTGCCCCTCATGGGCGACACCAAGACGGGGCCCCTGGGAGACCCCTCCTCGCGGGTGCGCGGCTCGTGCGGGCTTTTTGGGGCCGAAGAGGGCGTGCCGAGGCACTGCCTGACCGCGTCGCGCCAGTTTGTCGAAG
>JAABTR010000020.1 GCA_011389755.1 Deltaproteobacteria bacterium
GCGGCTCGTGCGGGCTTTTTGGGGCAGAAGAGGGCGTGCCGAGGCACTGCCTGACCGCGTCGCGCCAGTTTGTCGAAGCCTCAGCGCCGACGAAGCGCTCGCATTGCCCGATGGCTTCCAGGTCACCGCTGGATGAGCGCTGGGCGATGACCACGCGGTCGGCATCCAGGAAACGGGCGGCCATATTGGCGGCGCTCTCTCCCAGCGCGGTCGGATCGGTGCTGGCGTCGATCTCGGCGAGCAGGTCGATGAGCTTTCGAATCCGGTGGCGCTCTACCACCGCCGCTTCAATGACCTCGCTGAGCCTTCGCCCTATCCGGATGAGCTCCTGGGAGCGGCTCGTGGCCACCTCTCGGATGCCCAATAGATCGCGGCGGGTCTTGTCGAAGTCGGCCTGCTGCTCGTCCTCGAGCAGGCTCAGGTGTCCGATCGCTCGGCCCAGGTGTCTGTCCGCTCGATCGACCGCGGCGGCCACGTTTCCGGTGAGCTGCCCCGATTCCCGCTCGAGGGCATCGATGTGGGCAGCGACATTGGCGCCAACGGCTTGGTCTTGGATCCGGCGTCCCCACGCCCGAAACCCGGCGCGCAGAGCCGAAGCGTCTCGCCACGTGGAGGTCTGGGCCATCACAGTCTTGGCCTCGCCCAAAATGCGAGCCGGTTCGGCGGCATGGCCCTGGGAGAGGTTCGGAAGGATGTCCACGGCGTAGCTCATCATGGCGCGGCCTTGCTCGCGGGGAAATTCGAGCTGCTCGTAGAACGCGATGGCTCTTTGCGCGGCTTGCTGAGCTTCCAGCCAGCGCATGTTGCTGACCGCCAAGTGGGCCCTCTCGAGCCAGATGGCGCCGACGGACGGATCGGTCTGCCTGGCGATCTCCAGCGCCTCATCGAGGAGCTGCGCGGCCTTGTCCAGGTTTTTTCGAATGCGGGCACGGGTCGCCCGCTCGACCAGCAGCTCCACGGCGACGCTCCGAATCCGCTCGTCCTCCTCGACGGGTGCCATCTCGGGAGCCGGCTCGATGTCCGCATCTACCTCGGTGCGGCGGGCGAGCCGGCTTTGGGCGATCCAAAAGCGGGCTCGCCAGCTCAAGGTGTCGGCACTGATGTTACCTTGCGCGGCCTGCAGGTGGGCCGAGGCGCGCTTCTCGTCATCTGTCGCCAGGGTGAAAAGAGCGAGCATGATTTCCGAGCGGGTGGTGTTGTATGTGTTGTTTTCGAGAGCGGCCTTGTGGCGCACGGACATCAGAAGGTTTTCGGCGTGTTCGTCGCGACCTGCGAGCCACGCGCGGCGGGCGTCTTCGAAAACCTCTGGAAACTCGGGCGATGTGGGACTGTGCTTCATGTCTGGCTTCGTGAACCGGCCCAAAACAAAAGGTCTCAATTTGCGAACGCGCTCTGGCACGGCTCACCTCTAAGCGTATCGGCTTT
>JAABTR010000021.1 GCA_011389755.1 Deltaproteobacteria bacterium
AAAACGGAGGCAAATCGGCCGAGAAATCGTTTCGTGGAATGTGGGATACGGCCGGCCGAGTCTTGACGCTCGACCGTCGCCTGTAAACACTTTTTAAGAGGGCCTTTTTGGAAGAAGCGAACAAGAGGAGACAAGAGCCCAGTGGCTAAGAGCAAGAGCGTTCATCTCTGGATGGAACCGGCCGACTACCGGCGCTACGAGGCCATCGCCAAGAGCCGAGGGGTCTCGGTGGCCGAGCTGATGCGCAGGACGTTGGAGGAGCGGTTTCCGAAACAAAAGGCGGGCGCAGCCGCGGCCGCGCAGGTCATCAACCGGATGAACCTGCCCTTGCCGGAGTGGGACGAGCTGCGCCGGGAGATCATCGGCCGGAGGGATGATGTGGTACGTTGAGACCAGCGTCTTGGCGTGCGCGGTCGGGATGCGTCACCCGAGCCGGGATGATTGCGTGCGTCTCGTGGAGGCGGTCGCTCAAGGGAGCCTGGAGGCCGCCATCAGCTCGGAGGTCGTGGAGGAGCTGCTGTTTGTTTTGTACAAGAGAAATATGATCGACGCGGCCTTGCAATTGTCGGGGCACCTCCAGTCGCTGTTTTCGGACCTGGTCCCGGTGACCCACAAGGAGCTGAGCGCGGCCTGCGGCATCCTCGAGCGGCATCCGGAGCTGAGTTCCCGCGATGCTGTCCACGCGGCCTGCGCCATCGAGTACCAAATGACTGGCATCGTCACCCTCGATGAGCGTTTCGAAGCGCTCGATTCCGTTTTGGTCGTCGCGCCCGCACGCTGTTTCTAACCGGCCCTCGGTTCACCATCGGAAATTCGATTTTATAATAAGGCGTTGCAGTGAGACGTGGGGTTCACTATATTTTGGGGCCATGAAAACCAGATACCCCGCTGTCGCAGGCACGTTCTATCCCCACGTTCAAGGCGAGCTCGTCGGCGTGGTCGACGCTTATCTGTCCTTGGCCCGCCGAGAGCGCGAGCCGGCCAAGGTGGTCGTCAGTCCCCACGCGGGTTACGTTTTTTCGGGGAAGGTCGCCGGCGCGGCGATGGGAGAGGTCCTCGTGCCGCGCAGGGTTATCATCCTCGGACCGAAGCATCGACGCGCCGGTGCCGACGCCGCGGTTGCTAGGGCCGACCAGTGGAGGTTCCCCTTCGGTGATGTCCCCATCGACTCCGAGCTCTCCGAGCTCGTGGCCCGAGAGGCGTCGCTCGAGTTCGACGATGAGGCTCACGAACAAGAGCACTCCCTCGAGGTCCAGGTGCCCTTTTTGTGGCGCAGCAACCCGGGCGTCACCATCACGGCCGTGGCGCTGGGGTACGGCAACGCGCCCCGGCTCAAAGAGATAGGCCGGGCGCTCGCCAAGGTCATCGAGGAGGTCGGTGAGCCGGTTCTCATCGTAGCGAGCACCGATATGTCCCACCACGTCCCGGAGGATGAAGCGGGGCGCCTCGACAAGATGGCCATCGACCAGATCCTCGACCTGGACCCGGACGGCTTGTGGAAGACGGTCACGAGCCGGGAGATCTCCATGTGTGGAGTCGTCCCGACGTCCGTCGCGCTTCACGCGGCAAACGCTCTGGGAGCCGAGGACGCGCGGCTCGTTCGCTATGCCACGAGCGGCGATGTCAACGGAGACCGCAGCGCCGTGGTGGGCTACGCGGGCGTGGTCATCGACTGAGCCCCTCTCGGCGGGGGCTGCCCCAGATTCGGATCGTCTGATCGCCCGAGCCCGTCAAGAGGCGGGTCCCGTCGGCGGTGAAGACGGCTTCATAGACGTTTGCGATTCCTTGGTGGCGCAAAATCTTCAGCTTCGGCAGGGTCGGCCCTTTGAAACGGGTCGATAGGATCCGCACGCGACCGTCGTAGGCGGTGACGGCCAGGGCATCTCCCGAGGGTGAGAACGTCACCTGGTGGATGTTGTTTAGGAGCTTCTCGAAGACACCGAGTCTTTCTCCGGTCTGTGCGTCGTAGAGAAAAAGGTGCTTGCCGCCCACCGCGACGAACCGGCCGTCGGGCGAGATGTCGATGGCTCCGGCGAACTCAGGGCCCGCGCGGCGCCATAAGAGGCGCCCATCGCGCAGGTCCAACATCTCCACCGAATCAGAAGGGTAGTAGCTCACCGCCAGGCGGCGACCATCTGGGCTCAGGTCGAAGCCGTCGACCCTCTCGTCAAAGGTCAAAGAGAGGATCGTCTCCAAGGCTCGGCGCTTTTCGGAGGCCTGGAAAAACTCCAGGGTCGAGGTCTGCCCTGGGATATCGGCGAGGCTCGCCATGAGGATCTTTTTGTCGTCGGACCACTTCATGTGATAGGCGCCTCGGTCTTGGACGAGGGTTTGGCGTGCGCCCGAGGACGGATCCAACAGCGCGATGGCGTCTTTTGTCGCCACGAGGATAGAAGGCGGTGAGTCGCCAAAGCTCGCGGGCCAGAAGAGAAAGTCGCCGCGTTCGTAAGGGGCGTAGCCGACGATGGGGCTGGTGAACACCAGTTTTTGGGTCTCGAGGGCGTAGACGCGGGCAGCGCCTTCGCTCTCCGACACGGCCAGCACGTAGCGTTCGTCGGGCGAGATGTCGAGATGGGACAGGTGAGAGTGTCCCACCTCGAGCCGCGCCAGCTCGGTCCAGCGCCGATATTCGGCGCCGACCTCGACGAGGGGAGCGGGTGTCACCTCCGGCAGGCGAGCGCGCGCTGTGATTGAGGCTCGACCCAGCGCGTGGGGAGCTTGGGGCGGCGCCTCGTCATTGGAGGGCGGCTGCCCAGTTGTGGGCGCTAAGACCTCGGGAGCCGCCGCGATGCTCTTGGGTCGCTCCACGAAGCTTTTGGCTGTCTCTTTTTGAGGCGCGGGCGCATCGGGCGGCGCGGGCCTTAGAGTCGACTGGGTGGTGGCCCCGCACCCAACTGCGAGAGCCAGGGTTGCCGTGAGCGCGGCAAAAGCTGTCGGCAGATGCTTTTGGGCTTTTGTCATTTCCGCGTCTCTTTCAAGGATCCTTTTTTTCCTTTTTCTTTATCCTTTTCTCTTTTTTGTTCGCGGCGGACCTCCTCTGACTCGTCGTCGAGCAGCCACGTGCGCTGGAGCGCCTTGAGCACCACCGTCGTCTCTCTAAGGGTGACGAGCAGCTCTTTGGATATCGCCGGGATCTGAGGGCTCATGGCAGCCATGTGCGCCGTGAGCTTGGACAGGTTGTTCGCGAGCGTGTCCAGCTTCTCCCCGCGAGACATCTTGTCGAAGCTCGCCATGATGCGCTCGAGGCGCTCGTCGTTGAAGACTTTGTCGGCGCCTGCCATGGCTCCGGTGAAGTGTCCGTCTTTTTCCATGAGAGGCTCGAGCTTGGTGAACACCGCGTCCATCCGCTCGAAGAGCTCGGCTTTGCGCTCGGCTTCCATGGTCTCTGACACGCTCCGCATGGCCCTGCGCGTGTTCGGGTCGTTGAAGACCCTCGAGGCCCCGCGGAAGGTTTTTTTAACCTCGGGATCCGAAATCAGGGCGA
The DNA here is from genome assembly GCA_011389755.1 of Deltaproteobacteria bacterium. Classification (GTDB taxonomy): domain Bacteria; phylum Myxococcota_A; class Polyangia; order JAAYKL01; family JAAYKL01; genus JAABTR01. The sequence goes on from JAABTR010000021.1 coordinate 3,485, forward strand.
CGAGCGGCTCGTCGACATCGTCGATGAACGCGCTCATCTTCTGCATGGTGGGGCCCATGTGGTCGAACGCCTCCATCATGCGCTCGAGCCGCTGGTCCTCCTCGAGTTTTTTGATGGTGAGCTCCAGCGTCGAGACCGCCCGATCGAGGGTCTGGAGGTACTGGCCGATGTCCACGCGGGAGATCGCGTCGAGGAGGTCGACGAGCTCGTCGGCGGGCAGCATGGCGCCGGGGGGCAGGGCCGGGGCGTCTTTGGGCACGTCCTTGGTCACCAGGTGTATCCGCTTCTCACCGATGCCGAGCATGCGGCGGATCTCCGCCTTGCTGCCCACGCGGACCCGCCCGGCGTGGCGCTCGCGCACGAGGATCTCCACGTGGATGCGGTTGTCAGGCAGGATGCTCAGATCGCCGACCTCACCGACCTCTATCCCGGACAAGAGGACCGGCGTTCCCTCCGCGATGCCATCGCCGCGCACTGCGACGGTGTAAAAGGAGATCCGCTGCTCGAGCCAGCGGTTTTGTATCGCGGCTCCCACGACGAAGGCCACGACGCCAAGCAACGTAAGGACCACGAAGACGCCGGCCATGCGCTCTCGATAAGAAAAGTAGATCCTCACGCCCACGGCCTTTCGGGCGGTATGGTCTCCAACCGGCGGAAATGGGCCAGTCGACCGCCCTGCTCTAGAAACCATGACTCAAAGCCGGGGTTTTGGCGAGGAAGGCAGATGGCGATCGCCGTGCGACCGGACCGATGGATGTCGGCCAGGCGACGCCAGCCCGTGCCGCGTCCCCGGTCCATCTCCCAGTTGCCAAGGCCCTCGAGGACGAGCCACGGTGGGTCCAGCGCTGTGGCCCGGGCCAGGCACGTGCGCCAGCGGGTCGAACCGTCGACCTCGTGGGGAGACTTGTGCTGCAGGCGGTCCAACGCGAAGTCGTGCACGATCCTGTCGATGAGTCGGCGCTCGCTCGGAGCATCGAGGCCTCCGTGCACCGATACGGGCAGCGTGATGTTGTCTCTGAGGGTGCGGCTCGACAAGAGCCCACCGTAGCCGTGGACGAAGCCCACCTGGCTGCGCAGGCGCCGGCGCACGCTGTAGTCGAGGCGGTAGACGTCCCGGCCCAAGAGATGCATCGTTCCCACCGCAGGCTCGTTGAGCGTGGCCAAGATGCGCGCCAGCGGCGCCGAGGGATCGACCACGGGCTCTTCCCTGTCCGGCAAGAGGGCGACCCACTCGCCCCGGCTCACGGTCAGGGGCTCGACAGTCCACGGAGCGTCGTGGGCGGAGATAAAACGCATCCCGTCGGACAGCTTGAGCACCACCTGGGGCGAAGAGGGCGTGGACGTCACAGCACCCCCCGGAGAAGCGAGCCGGCGTTGGAACGCAGGATCATGGTGAGGGAGACGCCGCCTTGGAATACGACGAGAAACACCAGCGCGTTCAGCGAGGCGCGGGAGACCGCCACGGGGACCTCGGTCGGGGAGGATGACACGCCCATGCCGTGGTAGCAGCCGATGGCGAACACCCCGAGACCGCCGAAGAATATCTTCGCGGTAAAGGCCACGAGATCGCCGGGGGTGATGGCCGAGGCCACGGCCCGGAAGAACAGGTCCGCTGGGATGGACACGAGCAGCCTCGCGATGAGGTAGCCGCCCCCCAGCGCGGCAGCGCCGAACAAGACGCAGAGCCCCAAAAAGGCGGTCAGCCCCCCCAAGATGCGAGGGGTGATGAGGTGACGGGCCGGGGAAACACCCATCACCTCGAG
>JAABTR010000022.1 GCA_011389755.1 Deltaproteobacteria bacterium
CCCCAAAAAGGCGGTCAGCCCCCCCAAGATGCGAGGGGTGATGAGGTGACGGGCCGGGGAAACACCCATCACCTCGAGAGCTTCGATCTCTCGCTGCACGCGCATCACCCCGAGCTCGGCCGCCATGGCGGTGACCGATCGCACGATGACGACGCCGCCCGTGAGCAAGGGCGTTACCTCGCGCAGGACCACGACCGTGATGATGCGGCCGAGACTTTCCGCGCCCGACAAGGAGCCGATACCGCCGACGCCTTGCACGATGACGAAGGCACCGACGGTCAGGGCGAGGATGATCACGGGGCCGCAGGACTGCACGCCGGTGAAGTAGATTTGCAGGAGAACCTGTCGCCAAAAGTCCCGTTGCCCCAGATCCCTGTCGGTCCACAAAACCTTAAAAGACAGATAGACGAGCCCGAGGAGCATCAGCACGTAGCGCAGCGAGCCGAGAAAACGGGCACCAATTCTATCGACGAGCGTGAGCAAGGTGCGAACGCCTTTTCTTTAGCGGGTTAGCGGGTTTTTTTAACCGACGCGGTCGACGGTGTCTCGTAAAGCATATCTCCGGGAACTCCGCGCGGCAAAAAGGCGAATGAAAAGAGGTGTCCGGGCACAGGGGCCGAGGCGTTGACTTGGCAGACGTCGAGATTACGTTGCCAGCGATAGGCGCCGACTCGATGAAAACGCGAACCGGAGGTCGAGCATGGACAAGCTGCACGTGGGAGATGAGGCACCGAACTTTCAACTGCCTGACCAGGACGGCAATCTGGTGGCCCTGAGCGATTACCGGGGGCGCAGGCTCCTCGTATATTTTTATCCCAAGGCGGATACGCCCGGCTGTACGGCGCAATCTTGCAGCGTGAGGGACGCCATGCCGGGTTTTGGCGAGTTGGGCATCCAGGCGGTGGGGATCAGCCCGGATGCGCCTGAGGCCCTTAAAAAGTTCGATGAAAAATTCTCGCTCGGGTTTCCTCTTCTGTCGGACCCGCAGCACGAGGCCGCGCTAAAGTGGGGCGCCTGGGGAGAGAAGTTCGCCTTTGGCAAACGCAGCGAGGGGATGATACGCTCTTCGTTTTTATTGAATGAAAAGGCCGTGCTCTTGGGGGCTTGGTACAACGTAAAACCACAAAACACCGTCCCCAAGGCCTTGGCCGCGCTGGAACGCAGCCGGTAGCTTTTTTTTGATGCTGACCAACCCATGACACGATCGCGACTTTACTTTGACATTCGTCGGATACTTTCTTCGCTCACGATTGCGAAGAGGTGCCACATGAGTCAAATGAAGTCGCCGGTTTTTGAGCATTCCCCGATCGAAGAGGTCTTTAACGCCGCGATCCACGGGTTGGGGCTCGCCTTGAGCGTTGCCGCGCTGGTGTTGCTCGTGACCTTCGGGGTCCTGCGCGGGACGGCGTGGCATGTGGTGAGCGTCGCGATCTACGGCGCCACGCTGATTCTTTTATACGCGGCCTCCACCCTCTACCACTCTGTTCGGTCCGAGAAGCTCAAGTCGCTTTTTAAAATCTTCGACCACGCGGCTATCTACCTCCTCATCGCCGGGACCTACACGCCTTTGACCCTGGTCAATCTTCGCGGCGTCTGGGGCTGGACGCTCTTCGGCGTGATCTGGGGGCTCGCCATCCTCGGAGTGATCACAAAGGCGCTGACCGGGGCCGGGCTCGAGAAATTGAGCATCGGTCTGTACCTCTTGATGGGGTGGCTCATCCTCGTCGCGGCGGTGCCCTTGGTCTCGGCGCTCTCTTTTGGCGGCTGGGTGTGGCTCTTCTTGGGCGGTTTGGGCTACAGCCTCGGCGTGATCTTTTACGTTTGGAAGAAGCTGCCTTTTAACCACGCCATATGGCATCTGTTCGTCTTGGGCGCGAGCATCTGCCACTTTTTTGTCGTCTTCTTTCACGTCTTGCCCGCGAGCCCGCATTAAAAGTTTGTGATGCCGAAAACCCGGATCGCAGGCGTCGAGATCTACCACCGAGAAAAAGGGCAGGGCGCTCCGGTGCTGTTCGTGCCCGGCCTCGGTCTGGACGGGGGCATCTTCGAGGAGACCGCGGCGCTTCTACCCGAAGGTTATCGCGCAGTTTTTATCGACCAGCGGGGCTCCGGTCGCAGCGACGCCCCGCGTTCCCCCTACAGCATCGAGATCATGGCCGAGGACCTTCGCGGGGTGATGCTGGACCTCGACATCGAAAAGGCCGTCATCGTCGGCCACTCCATGGGCGGCTACGTGGCGCTGCAGGCCGCGCTGGAGAACCCCGAGCTCGTCTTGGGCCTGGTGCTGGTAGGCACGTCGGCGGTGGGCGTGCCAGCGCATTTGGGGACGCTTCCCTCTGCCCGGGCCGTGCTCGGCCGCACCCGGGGGACGCTGGAGCAGCTCGTCAGGGCCAACATCGATGTGGGGCTGGGCAGCCGCATTAAACGTGACCCCGAGCGCGTGGACCGGTTCGTCGCGGCGCGGCTGGAGGCGCCGCACCGTGGGCGCGGAGTGGAAGGCCAGCGCGGGGCCACCTTGACCTTCGACGTGCGGGACCGCCTCTGGGAGATCGGCTGCCCGGCGGTGGTGATACACGGCCTGGAAGACCCGATCATACCCGCGCAGAGGGGCCGGGAGCTGGCCGAAGGGATCGAGGCGGCCGCGCTCGAAGAGCTCGAGGGCGTGGGGCATTTCCCCCCCCTCGAGGCGCCCGAGACCATCGGGGCGGCGGTGCGAAAGATCTGGCGAGGCGAGGGCGCGCTCGAAAAGCCTGGCGATTCACTTTAAAGGACGACCTAGGAAAGGATGGACTCCTTCTTTTCATGGGACACGTTGCTCCTCCAGGCGACAACGTCATCTTTATAGCCATGCGCAATCATCGAATTCTCATCGCAGAAGATGACCTCACCTCGCGGCGTCAGCTCGAACGTCTGGTCATGCGGCTCGGGTACGACTTCGTGTCTGTGAGTGACGGACTCGAAGCATGGAAAGTGCTCACGAGCTCACAGCCGCCATCGGTCGCCTTGTTGGATTGGAACATCCCAAAGATCGATGGCGTCGAGCTGTGCCGGCGAGTGAAGCAGCTGGGCGGAGACGAGGCGCCCCACCTCATCATGGTCACCGCGCGGGACGACATCGGCGATGTGGTCGAGGCGCTCGATGCCGGGGCGAGCGACTACATCAAAAAGCCGTACGTCGGCTCCGAGCTCAAAGCGCGCATAGAGGTCGGGATCCGCATCACCGAGCTTCAGTCGTCGCTCCTCAAGCGCATCGAGCAGATGGAGCGCTCCGAAGGGGCGCTGAGGCGCAGCGAGCAGCGGTACGCGGCGGCGCAGCGCGCGGCGGACATCGGCACGTGGGATTGGGATGTCGCTGCAAATCGCGTGGACATCTCAAGACACCTCGAGCCGATGTGGGGGTTCGGCCCCGGCGACTTCGACGGCTCCCTCGAGGCGATGCTGTCTCGAGTGCACCGCTTGGATGTGGACGAGCTGCGCGGGTGGCTCGAGCTCAAACGCGCTGGATCTGACGCCGGCCCCCTGGATTGCCGCCTCCAGCTGCCCGACCGGACGCTGCGGTGGATTTCGCTGTGCGGTGAGCCCCAGCGAGACGGCTCCGGACGAATCGTCGGGGTGCTGGGAGTCTGTCAGGACGTCTCAAAGAGGGTGCGGCTGGAGGAGAAGCTCCGCCAATACCAGAAGATGGAATCCATCGGTCGTATGGCCGGAGGCGTGGCCCACGATTTCAACAACTTGCTCTCGCCGATACTCGGCTACACCGAGATGGTTCTCGAGGACATGGAAGAGTGCGACCCGAGCTATGAGCAGCTTCGAGAGGTGCACAAAGCCGCTGATCGCGCCAAGGAGCTGATCCGCGGGCTGCTCGCGTTCAGCCGCAAGCAGGTGCTTAGAGTTCAAACGCTCAGTCTGGACGACACCATCGAGAACTTCGGGGGGATTTTGAGACGGACCATCCGGGAGGATGTGGACATTCGGGTGGATCTGAGCGCGGATGACGCCGTCATCGACGCGGACGCCTCTCAGGTCGAGCAGGTGCTGATGAATTTGGCGGTCAACGCTCAAGACGCCATTCCCGAGGGGGGGCTCTTGACGATCTCCACGCGGGTCATGGAGATCGACAGCGCGCAGCAAAGCTATGACGCGGAGATTCCACCGGGGCGCTACGTCGAGCTCTCCATGAGCGACACCGGCTGCGGGATGGACGCGGAGACCAGGGCGAGGCTGTTCGAGCCGTTTTTTACCACCAAGCCTCCCGGAGAAGGCACCGGTCTGGGGCTGTCCACGGTGCACGGCGTCGTCACACAGCACGGCGCCAAGATCTGCGTGTTCAGCGAGCCGAACCAGGGCACGACGTTCAAGATTCACTTTCCGCTTTCAAAATCGGCGCTGGCCGCGGCGGACAAGACCTCCTGGTGCGAGGGGCAGCGCGGCGAGGAGACCGTGCTGCTCGTCGAGGACGACGCCATGGTGCGCAGCCTCGCCGAGACCGTCTTGCTCCGGTCCGGATACACGGTCATCGCCGCGGAGTCTCCCAAAGAGGCGCTGGAGAAGGTGGCGCACCTCGACGAGATCGTTCACCTGCTGCTCACCGATGTGGTGATGCCGGGGATGAACGGGCGGGTGCTGCACCGCAAGCTCATGGAGGTCAGAAAAGATCTCCCGGCGCTGTTCATGTCCGGCTACGC
>JAABTR010000793.1 GCA_011389755.1 Deltaproteobacteria bacterium
GCCCTCGGAGATACAGGCACGACTCATGGATGCGCTCAGCCTCGAGCAAAACGAATTCAGTCCTCAATTAGGGTAAGTCTTCGACCGCCCCAACCGTCCGAATTTTAAAGCGAATCACCCGCGGACTTTTGTAACTAGGAAACTCGGGCTAACCCAGGGCACATATTATCAGTATCACATCTAACGTATTTTTATGATTTTTTGTTCGCCGGTGCCGCAAAAAACCTCACAAGGAGACCTGTGCGCTATCCACCTGCAGAAGATGAATTATCTCTTGGCAAGCCACCGGATTGGTGTTACAGGCGGGCCAATATCGCGAAGGGACCATTTTTCTTGGTTCCGTGGAGGATAGTGTCATGCTGTCATTGATAAAAGATGAGCTGTTTTCGCTCAAATGGTTCAAAAACTACTTATTCATCGTGCTTGGCTCGGCAATCATGGCGTCGGGGTACGTCTTTTTCATTGTGCCCCACAAAATCGTCCCCGGAGGAGTCTACGGCATCTCTATCATCCTGCACTATTTGTTCAACTTGCCGATGGGCGTGATGGCTTTCCTGCTCAACATTCCGCTGATTTTTTGGGGCATCAAGGAGATCGGACCCAGGTTCGGCGCCAAGACCGTCTTGGGGATTGCCCTGACCTCCGTCAACATCGACGTGCTCAGCTATTTTTGGGGCACACAGCCTTTGTCCCAGGACATTTTGATGTCATCGGTGTTCGGAGGGGGCTGCATCGGCGCGGGTCTGTCTTTGATCTTCAAAGCAAAGGCCACAACCGGCGGCAGTGATATCGTGGCGAACATTTTGTTCAAGAGATTCAGAGCACCAGTGGGCCGCACCCTCATCATGATCGACTTCGCGGTCGTCTCGTTGGGCGCCATCGCGTTCGGCGACCCCAACTTGGTACTATACGCCATCGTCACCATCTTCACGGTCGGCCGCTCGGTGGACGCTATCATGGACGGAATGAACTATAAAAAGGCGGCCTTTATCATCTCCAAAAAGCACACCGAAATCCGAGAGACCATTTTGAAAAATTTGAGCCGCGGCGGAACCGTATTCTCGGCCAAGGGGATGTTCAAAGGCGATGACCGGCCGGTTATCCTGACAGCCGTAAACAGGCGGGAGCTTGCGATCCTCGAAGAGCACGTCAAATCGATAGACCCGGGCGCGTTCATGATCGTCTTCGACTCAAAAGAGATCCTCGGGCACGGCTTCACGCCGCTGTCCGACGCCAGCTGACGCTGCTAAGGCCAAATTTAAGAAAAATTAGTTCGCAGGCAGGTTGTTTGTGAATCGCCGAACTCCGTCCCTGTAACTTAAAAAACACCTCATTCTTACATTTGTAACAAAACAACTATATATTGGAGGCTCATCCTGCCGAAGGGAGCTGGCCATGAATCGTTTTTTGTTTTGTTTTTTTGTCGCCGCGGCATTGGCGACAGCCCCGCTTTCTGGGAGTGCCTACAAAGTGGGCTACAAGGGTATCCCCGTGATCGTGGATGATCTGCCGGCCGTGCACGAGAAGGTGACCGCGGAGGGTGTGCGTCACTTTTGCGAGACATACGGTCTCGAAGAGCTCGTCGACTCGCCGATTTCTGTGTTGCTGTTCGAGGACCCTCCGACGAGCTGCGAGGACCTTTCGTTTTCTCCCGACATGGGCAATTGGTCCTCGCGGATGAAAAATTCCCCCATCAAGGGCGTCCTGCTCGGCTCGCGCTATCCCGATCTGCGCGAGATGGCGGGCATCGACTCCAATATGATGGATTATGTCGTGGTGAAACACGACGATGAGGTGCAAGTCGACGTGTACAGGCTCGACCCCACCATGCATGGCCAGCTGAGCAAGTACCACAACGTTTTCGGCGGCGATATGAATCTGGGCGCTCGGGTTTTCCGCGACTACGTAGCGGCGACCTTTTACGAGCTTCTGCACCTTTCCTGGGCGCAGACAGGGGGCAAGCGGTTCGCCAATACGTTCGTGGCCGCAAACGCCATGACAAAGCACGACACCGGCGCGTCCACTTCCGACCTTCTGTGGACCGTGCCTTGGTCCCAAGTGACCCTCGGGGCTCTGTGCCACGCCTATCAGGACGCGGTCTCACATGATCCACTGATCGTGCTCGATGTCCCGAACAACCGGATCGTATTCGCAGCCCTATTTTACGGTAAGTTCCAGGACGAGTTCGGCAATGAGCGCTCAATCACCGACCTGTACCACGCGATCGACCACGAAATGAAACCCACCACCGATGGCCTCTCCGAAAACCACCACATCGTCCGCCATACGCCGGAAGGTCCCCTTGAGCTCTTTGAGATTCCCGAGACATCAAAAATCGATGGCGAGCAGCGCGTTAACTTCTTTGCCCTTGACGACACAATTTATGCGAGCGGTCAACTGGTGACATCCCTCGCCATGTACGCGGTGGCCGAGCTCCTCGGCGCTCTGCACGAGGCGTCCCTTCGTCCCGGCAGGCCGGGTGAAGTGGCCGAGATTCTGAGCGCCTATCTAGACAAATGGGTCTTTTTTGACACCACTATCAACGCAGGCTACATCCCGGTCGTGACTCAAGACATCGGTGCCTCTGTGCCCGAGTACGAGACCTTGCCCTGGTACAACTACAGCTTCGTAGATCTTTGGAAGCACAGCGGCCTGGCCGATCGCACCATTCACGGCAAGGGGGCTTTCTATCTGCCCTGGAGCGATCCCATGAGCATGGACGGCATGCTCGAAAGCAGCTTCACCGCGAGGTTTGTCGTGCAGCCAGGTGACGTCGAGGAGTACGACGAGACCGCCGAAATCTTTTGGCTCGACCGGAAAAAAATCTATCTTTTTGAATCGTGGTTCCGCACCACAAGCGGCGACGTGGCGTCGGTCGAGCTCGAGGGTCTGTTCGACGTTGGGGATTTCTCCGAAGTAGCAGAGCTCGAGGTCGACGTGGACGAAGCAGCCCCGGGACTCGATGAGGTCTACGCCTTCGCTTGGATCCC
>JAABTR010000794.1 GCA_011389755.1 Deltaproteobacteria bacterium
GCGACAGTGGTCCCGGTCGCGACCCAAAAGGGTGCTCCAAGGTGAGTTTCCCCGTTGATACGGCCCACGGAGTCTTCCTGAGCATCTTGTGCCGATGTAGTATTTTTCAAAGGCGAAGGTTTCGAAACAGGCAGATCCACGTCGAGCACCAGCTCGCCGCCGCGTGGAACGTCCACATTGAACTGCCTTTTCTGACCGCCGTTCAAAGGCTCGATATCCACAGCGTGAGCGCCGGCTCTCAGCACAATTGAGGTCGGTGCCATGCCGTGGGATCTGCCGTCGACTACGACCTCGCAACGAGCGGGCAGGCAATTGACACGCAGCTTGCCGACCTTGGATTTTATCTCTTCAAGGTAGTTTTCAATTTTTTCGTTGCGTTTTGTTTTGTCCGGATTGGGGTGCTCCAAGTATTTTTGGAAGGCCTCTACCGCCTTGGGATAGTCGCCGATTTTGTTGTAACAGTAACCGATATTGGCCAAAACAGAAGGGTGGGGTGCGAGGTGATAGGCCTTCTCGAATTCGTGAGCGGCCTCGAGATATTCCCCATTTTCATAAAGAGCTTGGCCGGCTTGAAAAGCCTCTGCGGCCATGGCCTCTTTTTCGGGGGTCGATTCCACATCGGCCTGAGGCGAGGCCGCGCCGGATATCGGCATCATCAATGCGGCCGCAAAGGTGAGTCGTCTTACTTTTTGCAGTAGGGGCATTCCATCAGATTATCATCGAGTTTCGATTTGTCTTTAACGGGTTTAGTATAGCCCTTGTTCTTTGACGGGCTTTTCTTTTTTGCCATCCGAATCGTCAGCGTGCCGTTTTGCGCCGGGGCGATTTTTCGAGAGTAGGGCAGGTAACCAGGTGCGGATACGTTGAGCTCACGCTGACGGCCGTCCGCCGGTACCGCGATCTTCCCATCTTTCAAGGTCGCTTCTTTCCCATCCAGCTCAACGGTCGCCATTTTGGGCAGGCCTTTGAGCGCAATCTCGACCGATTTGATGGCTGGTTCGACTGCCTGCGTCGGGAAACTCGGCTCCTTTTTTTGAGATGTCGCAGGTGGTTCGGCGTCTAGACGCGCTTCCCCTCGCTCGGGGTCTGTCAAAAGCCCACCTGCGATCGGTCCCTGATTGAACCAATAAACGAGGGTCACACAAACAGCAGCAGCACCGACAGCGAAACCCCAAACCCGGTTCTTTTTTGATTTTCTATCGGGTTCCCGGATCGGCGGAGAGGGACGGTCGAGAACCTCTGTCCCGGGCTCTGCTGCCCCTATATTGGAAGGGGCGCGATCTTCGCTGTGAAATCGACTCGCGATCGCCTGAGCGAACCGCGATTCTTCTTCGACGATATCCACGGCGAAAAGCCTGGACATCAAGCCGGCGATATCCGCACTGTCCATGAGACCGCCTAGGGAGTCCAAGGATTTTCGCACATCCCGGCCCATCTCGTGGGCGGTTTGATAGCGGTGCTGCGGGTCTTTTACCAGCGCCTTGTCGATGATCCCCTCGATAGTCAAAGGAATTTCAGCCACGATGGAGCGCGGACTCGGCGGCGACAGGCTCAGTACCCGATAGAACTGTGCGCCTTCGTTGTCTCCTGGAAAAGGATGATTTCCGGTCGCCATGAGGTACAACACGACGCCCAGGGAAAAGATATCGGTCCTTGAGTCCGCGGGCTCCCCATTTAACAGCTCCGGCGCCATGTAGCCGGTCTTTCCCTTTATGACCCCGGAACGCGTTGCGGTGATGCGCTTGCGGGCCGAAGCGATCCCGAAGTCGATGAGCTTCACGTCGCCGTCGAAGGAGAGCATGATGTTGCTGGGGGAAACATCCCTGTGAACGAGGCACAAAGGGGTCCCGTCGTAGTCTTTCAGCGTGTGGGCACAGTGCAGAGCATCGCATAGCTTTGCGATGATAGAGAGATATAGACGGGGCTGTAAGCGTATCGCCTCCCGAGTGGCTGCCGCCATCAGCTCCTTGAGGTTTCGCCCTCGAACGAGCTCACCCACCATGTAATAAAGTCCCCCATCTTCGCCCACTTCAAAGGTTTCCGCCACGTTTTGATGGTGGATTTTCGCCGACAGCCGCGCTTCGTCTAGAAACATGCCCACGAACTCATCTTCGTCAGCCAGGTGGGGGTGTATGACCTTGATAGCGACGAGCTTCTCGAAGCCAGCCATTCCAGGCAGCCGGCCCAAGAAAACGCTCGCCATCCCTCCTTTCGCTAGAGGAGCGAGGAGCTCATACCTCCCGATTGTTCTGCGTCCGAGGGGAAACAGGGGAGACGAGCTTGTAGATGGGGCGCGCACATCCGACATAAACTTATCTTAATACAAAAACCGCGCCGGCGAGCCCGAGCGAATCAACCCGTCGATGTTGCGCAGGTCGCCCCTGCAAAAGATAAGGAAACCTCACAGCGTTAAGGGTGATGGACTGTCTTCGGAGCTTGAGGTCGAACTAGGTCAGCGAATCCCAAAAATCGCAAAGGTCGCCGTTGAAATCGGAGTGAATCTCGAGGGGAAGATCGAAGACCAGGTGCTGGTGGGTGCCGGTCTCGTAAAGCGGCCAGGTCGGCTCGCCCTCGGGCAGCGACGGAGCGCCGCCCCGCGCAAAGGAGCTCCACGCCTCGCCCATGGCGTCGACGAGGGGACGTCCGGCCTCGCCCGCGGAGCTCATGGCGTTGTCCAAGGCAAACACGAAGGCGATGTCAGAGGCGTGGAAGACCCCGAGCATCTCGGCAAAGAACCCCTCGGGCAGGTACGCGAAGCGGTAGAGGTAGGTCTCGATGCCGTTTTGGGCCAAATCGCGGGCCATCCTCCTCGTGGGACACACGAAGTAGGCATCTCCATTGACCGCGCCGATGGCGTCGTTGGGCGTCTCGAAGCTCGCCAGGGGGTAGCGCTTCGCCACGGCGTCCGCCTGGGCGCCGAAGCTGCGCTCGAGGGCGGCCGCGTAGTCTTCGCCGTCCTCGAGTTTTA
>JAABTR010000795.1 GCA_011389755.1 Deltaproteobacteria bacterium
CTCGGCGTCTCCCACGGCGACCGTGGCGGTGATCTCAACCACGCCTGCGGTGCCGCCGGTGGCGTCGGCCAGACCGCCCGCGATGCTCGAAAGGGCGCCGGCCGGGTCGCCCGCGGTCCAGGCCCAGGTGGCGTCCGCGGTGACGTTGCGGGTGGAGCCGTCGGTCAGCTCGCACACGGCCTGGAACTGCTGGGTCGCGCCCAGGGGCAGCGCTGCCGGGCTCTGAGGCTCGATGGTGACGCTCACGCAGATGTTCTCGACGTCAACGGTCAACGACGCCTGGTTGGAGGTGACCTCACCCAACGTGGCGGTGATGAAGGCGGTGCCGATGCCCTGGGTGGTGGCCAGGCCGTCTTCGTTGATTGTGGCGATAGACGTATTGTCGGACGCCCAGGTTACATCTGTGGTGCAGTCCAGGGAGCCGCCGCCCGCGTAGTTGCAGGTGGCCTCGTACTGCTGGGTCGCGCCCACGGCGCTCTTGACCGACACGGCCGGGGTGATCTGGATGGAGCTGAGCGCTGGCTCGACCACGGAGAAGTCGAAGCGGTTGGACTCGACTGTGGAGCCGTCGGAGTTCGTGAAGGTCGCCCAGACCTTGAGATCGCCGGGTTGAAGACCGGTCCCCAGGCCCCACGTTCCGGGCGCGTTGGAGATCGACATGACCGCGGGCCTGCCGGAGGTCCACTCCACCTGGGAGGTGACGTCCGCCGTGGTCCCGTCGGTGTACTCGCACTGGGCCGTGAAGCTCGCCGTCTCGCCGACAAAGATCGTGGCGTCGGCATCTTGGGAGGCCACGGTGACGGTTTCGCACTTTAACTCGCCGCCGCCGTCTCCTATGACGGTCACGGTCGCTTGAGCGCTGAAGCTCTCGTAAGTCGCCGTGATCGTGGCGTTGCCTTCGGCCACGCCGGTCACGGTCAGCCCTGAGACCGTCGCGACGCTCGTGTCGCTCGACTCGAGCGTAACGCCGCTGTCCAGCTGCTGGGAGGTATTGTCATCGTACTCGCCGAGCACCGCAAACTCAGTGGTGCTTCCTGCGAGCAGCGTGACGCTCTCCGGGAGTAAGGAGATGCCCGTCAGCTCGGGCTCTTCAGATATTGTCTCGGTATCTGTTCCTCCAGTTTCGGTCTCGGTACCTGTCGTGGTATCCGTCGATGTGTCGTCGCCACCGTCGTCGTCGCCGCAACCCGGCAGCACAACGAGGCCGCCCGTCAACACGACGACGGCAAGAATGCCAAACCATTTCCTCCAAAAATCCATGTCCTTTTCCTCCCTTCCCAGCGTCTATTTTTCGCTGGAAACTCTACATCAGGGATACCCCACAAGAGACGGCGCCCGCGCGCCGCCCAACTATTGCGGTATCAAACCCATTTTCATCCTCGGAGCATGTCCGTCTCCGTCGATTCACCTATTTTTGCTGGCTTCCTGGGATATCGGCGTCCGGTTTTGTTTGTTAACCGAAAAAAGCTCCTGCCCAGAACTTTCTACACCTCCATTGGATTCGCCAAGGGAAACCTTGAACGTATCGAATCACCAATCCGGCCTGAAGCGTATGAATCCACTCCACCGTTTTGTCCTTCAAATCGAGACCGACCTATGAAATTTTATATCGGCCTTAAACTAGCACCTGTCAACTAGAACGCAAGGGGCCACTTTTCATTTTGCTCTCGCCTACGACACTCTCCAAAACCCAGCAACGGCGGGGACGCGCTTTGTTTTTCTCCCCGAAAAGTCCACATTTTCGCCTAATTGCCAGACATTGGTCGCAACTGGTGCGAGGTCCCCTTTTTATGGTTCTGACAACCAGGCATGCCTTTCCTCATGAGGAAATTCGTCGCCGCGGCGATAGCAAAAGCTTAAAAAAAATAGCCATTCGTTTTCGAAGCGCCCCTAGTTGTAAATACAATAACAAACGTCTTTCATTTAAATGGCTTCGCATAAACCAAATTCAACGCCCAAAGCAATGCATAAACAATGCATAGTTCCAATGCCTGCTTTTCGCTCAGACTAAAGAAATCACAAATACAAAAAGGCGCATGCGTCATATTTGCAGCATCGCTGCAATGCATCCCTTTTTGCATCCTTGCATTCTTATACTTATGTCGGAACGCGCTCTTCTTCGGCGATCATTTTTTTGGGGCGACCGACCTCGAAGCCGTTTTTTTTGGAAGAAAAAAAGAGGTGGGGGCAGAAGATCAGTCCTTGGACTCTTCGAACTCGGCGTCGATCACGTCGCCGTCCTTGGACTCGGAGGCGGGCTGCTCAGCAGCCGCACCGGCAGCTCCGGCTGCGGCCTCTTGACCAGGCGCGCCGCCTTGCGTCTGGGCCGACTGGTACATGAGCTCTGCGAGCTTGTGGGACGACTTGGTGAGGTTCTCCATGCCAGCTTCGATCTTGGCGTCGTCCTTGGCTTCGATGGCCGACTTGAGCTCGCCCAGGGCGCTCTCCACATTTTTGACCTCGTCCGCCGGGAGCTTTTCTTTGTTCTCGGAGAGGGTCTTTTCGGTGGTGTACATGAGCTGCTCGGCTTTGTTGCGCAGCTCGATGTCCTTCTTGCGCTGCTCGTCCTCGGACTTGTGGACCTCGGCGTCTTTGACCATGCGGTCGATCTCGCCGTCGGAGAGCCCCGAAGTCGCCGTGATGGTGATCTTCTGCTCTTTGCCCGTGGCCATGTCTTTCGCCGAGACGTTCACGATGCCGTTGGCGTCGATGTCGAAGGTCACCTCCACCTTCGGGACACCTCGCGGCGCGGGCATGATCCCCTCGAGGTGGAACCGACCCAGGGTCCTGTTATCGGGGGCCATCTGACGCTCGCCCTGGAGCACATGGATCTCCACCGAGGTCTGGTTGTCGGCCGCGGTCGAGTACACCTCCGATTTCTTCGTCGGGATCGTGGTGTTTCTCGGGATCATCGTGGTCATCACGCCGCCTAAGGTCTCCACGCCCAAGGAGAGCGGGG
>JAABTR010000796.1 GCA_011389755.1 Deltaproteobacteria bacterium
TGCAGAGGAATCGCCGGGATCGCATTGCCGAGGCCGTCCGTGCCGCACAGCGGCTGCCAGCCGGACGCCGTCTCGTAGGAGACCTCGTACATGCCCATGGCGTGTCCCTTGCCGTGCTTTTTGCCGTGCCCCTTGCCGTGCCCGTCGTCCAGACTTTCGTAGTCGACGCCGTCGATGCGGATGGGCAGCCGGGTTCCGTCGTCGAGGATGCCTTCGAGCTCGGCGCGCTCGAGGTCACGATCGGAGATTCCCTCGATTTTACCCGAAGACGGATCGAGCACAGCGGTCTTGCCGTTGTGTTTGATCGCGTCAGTGGAGACGGCGACGAGAAGGTGACCGTCGAGCAGCTTGCCCGAGAGGGCGATTCCGTTGAGATCTCGTCCGGCCAATCCTGTGGGGATGTACGGCGCGAGCCTGATAATGAAGTTGAACTCAGCGGCGGCTTCAGCGGGCGCGAAGAGCATCAGCGCGGTCAATATGGCAGTTGATAGGCCGATGGCGGCTCGGGGTGTCGGGTTTTTCATGGTCACCTCCTCGTTGCATGTCTACCTAAGCAAATGTGATGCCATACGAAAATATTGGGGCTCAGAGGTTTCAAAGGCGTAATCGAGCAAGATCTGCGCGATTTCGGGCAACTTTTGCGCGCAATATTTGCGTGAGCTAGGGAGCCTGCGGGAAATCGGCGCAGATCCGCAGGCCCACGCTCACGTCTCGGAAGCTGGGCTCGGTGATCTCCCGGTCGGTGACCCTGCTGGAGTTGAGCCCGAAGAGATAGCTCCCGCCACGGGCGGCGATCTCCCCGTCGTCCAGCACCGAGGTCGTCCACTCCCAGACGTTGCCGGCCATGTCGTGGACTCCGAACGGGCTCATGGAGATAGGGTGGCTGCCCACCTCGTCCGGGCCGATGCTCCCGGGCTTTTTGCCGTAGGTGTCGTCGTAGTTGGCGTCGGCTGGTCGCATGGCGTCGCCGTGGGGGAACTCCCTGCCGTCGCTGCCCCGGGCCGCGCGCTCCCACTCGTGCCCTGAGCAAAGGCGAGCCCCGGGCACCTTGCTGGTGCGGTCGAGCCACGCTGCATAAGCGCGGGCTTGATCCGCGGTGATCCCGAAGACCGGGAAGCGCTCCCACCGCTGCTCTTTGTTTTTCTCGCGCGTGGGAAAGACCACCTTTTGTGACTGGACCGCCACGTAGCGCTGGGTGGTCGGCTGAAAGGACAGCGTCCAGATACCTTCGGGATCCCGGGTGAGATCCAGGGTCCCTTGGAAGCCTCCCCGCTCGATGCGGGGCGTCATTTCTTTCCTTTTGCCGTCCGGGAGCTCTTCGAGGTAGGCGATCCAGTCAGAGAAGGTGGTCTCGTGGATCGAGATGAGATAGGCGCCTGTAGTGACCTCGTGCAGGGGCGCGGCGTGGAAAAAGTCCCGTCTCTGCCCGTCCTCGGCGGCGCTGCCGAAAGAGAACGATCCGGGCGGGACGTAGACGTAACCCTCGGGGATGTCTTGGAGGGGGGGGATGTCGAAGGCGATTTTGAGGTCTTCGCCTCTTTGGACCGTGAACGGGTAGCGCACGACGGCGTGGTCTTTGACCTGGGTTATGGCCAGGTAGGATCCCGGCGGCAGCTCGATGTCTTTTGCCGGACCTTGGGATGAGAGCAGCTCTTTTAGTCGCCGCAGACCCTTGTCGTCTTTTTCGTAAGCGAAAAGCTCGATCGGGGCTGAGGGCGTGGTGGCGAGCTCGAGTGTGCCGGGTGCGTCCCACTTGGCTCGGCGGCTTCCGTCTTGATCGTAGAGGGTGAGGCGCTCGAGGAGCTCGGCCAGCTCGGCCCGGCTGTGTCTCTCTTCGGCGAGCAGCGCTCTTTCGTAGAGGACGTCCGCGAACATGCCCCGGACGTCATCCCGCTGCCTGTCGAGGAGCAGCGCCGTCTCCAGCTGCCGCGCCACGGAGCCGTACAGGGGCGCCAGCTTGTTCTCGAGCTTCAAAAATTTCGCCCACCTCTCCTCGGCCTGCTCCAGGTGGGGTTCGTCGAACAGCGACAGAGCCTCGTCGCGCAAGAGATGGGCCTCGAGGTTCATGGTCCGGGCTGTTTTGAGATCCTGCGTTGCGCGCTCCACGTGGCCGCGGACCTTCTCGTCCAGCCTCATCTGAGCCTGGATCGAGAGGATCCCGTAGATGACGGCCGCGACGAGGATCACCGCCACGGGGACGGCGGCCCTGGCGAGTTTGCGGCGCAGGGCGGCACGGGACGAGCGGATGAGGAAGCGCTTTTCCTTGTCGGTCAGGGCCTGGCGATCGACGGCCTCGGCCTCGGCGATCTGGCGCGGTCCCCACAACAGGTCCGGGAGATTTCCGAGGCGTTCCCACTCTTTGACCGCGTGGCGCAATCGCTCGTGCACCAGCCGAGCGCCGGCATCTTCGGACAACCACCGGGCCAACGTGGGCCAGCCGGTGGTCAGGGTCTCGTGGGCGATCTCGTAAGACGCCCCGCCCGAGATGTCCCGCGCGACGAGGAGGCGGCCTCGCACGAGCTCGTCCACGGCTCTTCGGACGGCCTTTTTCTCGATCTCGATTTCGTCGCCGGTCTTGCGGGCCCGGGTCCCCTCCGCGGTGACGAGCTGGAGCAGGACCCGGCGAGCCGCTGCCTTGTGCTCTGGGGTCAGCTGACCCATGACATGGTCGGCGTGCCGCGCCAGCGCCCCGGAGACCCCTCCGAGCCGATCCAGCGAGGCTTTGGAGATGGTCTTACTGCCGGCGGGTTTGGCCTCCCAGAGCTCAGCCAGCGCGAACTGCAGCAGGGGCAGGGCGCCGTGAGCCTCCAAGGTGGACGCCGCCAGCTCGTCGACCAGCGCCTCGTTTTCGAAACTGACGCCCTTGGCCTCGGCCGGGCCCACGATAGCCTCGCGGACCTTGTCCTCGGACAGAGGCCGCAGAAAGAAGAGGGCCCGTGAGATGTTGTC
>JAABTR010000797.1 GCA_011389755.1 Deltaproteobacteria bacterium
CAAGATGAGGTGGGCGGCCAGGACGGCGCGCTCTACACCGTCTTCGCACCCACCGACAAGGCGTTCGATGCCCTGCTCGAGGCCTTTGGCGCTTCCGGCGATCTCACTGCAGGGGCAGCCGCCCTGGGCGGCCTCGGCTGGCCGCTGGTTCAAATCCTCAGCCATCACGTCCTGGTCGGCGTGGTGGATTCCGCCGGTGCGGCGGCGGCGGCGGGCACATCGGTAGACACCCTCGTCTCGGGTGACGACCACAGCGCCGCCCTCGACATCTCGGCCATCGACGACAGCCTGGTGCTCATGGGCAACGCTCGGATAACCTTTACTGACATCGTGGCGCGAAACGGCATCATCCACGTCATCGACGCAGTTGTCTTCCCGCGGGAGACCAACCTCAACAGGGACTACCCAGGAACCATGGCGCAGCTCGTTCAGGCCAGCCCGCTGTTTAGTACCTTACTGACAGCGGTGACCGACGACGACGCGGCGCCGGCCATCTTGACGAACCTCGCCGATGCCGAGCAGACCCTCACCTTGTTCGGGCCCACGAACGGAGCGTTCGCCAAAGTCCCGTCCGAGGCCCTCACCGGCCTCCTCGACGACGCAGACGCGCTTTCAAACACGTTGCTCTACCACGCGCTGGGTTCGGTAGTTCTTTCTGAAAGCGTGACCACGGGAGAAGTGACCACCCTGGTCGACGCCCTCGGCGATCCGAGCTCGTTCGACGCCACCATCGACGTCACCGTAAGCGAGGGGACCGTCACCCTCGAGACCACCGCCACCGGCGACCCCGCCACGGTGGTCTACGCGGACATCGAGACCTCAAACGGAGTCATCCACGTCATCGACGAGGTGCTCCTGCCGGCAACTCTCTAGGGCGTTTTTATAGCACCACCGGCGCCAGGTCGGTGATGGTGGTGTCGATTCGAAAGGTCGACTGCACGGTGTGCCGCTCCGCAAAAAAGAAATCCAAGGGATAGGTCCCGCCCGCTTCGATACCGAGCACGTCTTTGAGCGCGTCCAAGTCCGCCGTCTCGCTCATGGGACCGTGGACGCCTCCTATATCGATCGCCAGCCGCCCGTTGATAAACACCCACAGGTCGTCGTCGCCGGTAAAGGTAAAGAGCTCGCCGCCTTTGTAGGTAAATTCCGTGTGCAGCTCGTAGGTGAAATGGTAATTGTGATTTCGTCCCTGATTGCCCAGGAGCTCATCGTCGATGGGGAAAAAAGCCTGGTTGTCATATGAAAAGACCCCTTCGTCGTTTGGAGTCAAGACGATTTTGAATTCAGTGGACTGGTTGACCCCCTCCACATCCCGAAACCACTGATCAAACGCCGCCTGCCCATGGGTTGTCTTTGTGCCGCTACCACCGGCGTAGACCGGTTTTTTGTCCGCGCCGAGCTGGTCTTCAACGATCCCGTCCTCTGCTCCGAGCCCGTTTTCAAAATCCACATGAGAATGGGTAAAATCCCGCAAGGTGCCGACCAGCTCAGCCGACTGTTTCGTCGTTTCGCTGTCGCTGTCCTTCCCGTCTTCGGTGTTCGTACCGGTATTCGCGTGAGTGTCGGTGCCGCCCCCGCCTTCGCTATCACTGCCGCCTTTGTCAGTGCCCACGTATCCCCCAGTGCCCCCGTCGCTCCCGTCTACGTCTGTCTCGATCTGTCTGTTGCAGGCAAATTGACCGGTCCCAGTGGCGATGGCCATCGCCCCGCAGACGCAAAAAATAGAAAAGCACCTATGAGTCTTCATGAGCACACCTCCAATACCTTCCTTAACAGTCTACTCTCACGAGGAGAGGTGGCCAGGCGCCCCTCATGTCTCCATCGGGAAAACCAACGCCGCCTAATCCAGTTGCACGAGGGGTAGAAAAGGTGTCAGAAAAATTTTGGGCCCTAGATTCCTCAATACTTTTCCAAAATCAGATCACACCTGCTGCGCGGTTCTGGAGATGATCTCGTTTTGGAGCTCTGTGGAGATGTCGCAAAAATAGTCGCTGTAGCCCGCCACGCGCACGATCAGGCCGCGATGAGAGTCCGGGTCCTGCTGGGCCCTTCGGAGCGTCGCCTCGTCGACCACGTTGAACTGGATGTGATGTCCCCCGAGCGCGAAGTAGGTCCTGATGAGCTGCGCGAGCTTCTCGAGCCCGGGTTCTCCTTCGAGGACCTGGGGGAGGAACTTCATGTTCAAAAGGGTCCCGCCCGTCTTTCGGTGGTCCATCTTAGCCGCGGAGAGCAAGATCGCTGTGGGGCCCTGGTCGTCCTTGCCCTGGACCGGCGAGATGCCCTCTGACAGAGGCTCGGTCGCCCGGCGGCCGTCCGGCGTGGCCCCGGTGTGGGCGCCGAAGTGGACGTGGCAGGTGGTCGGCAACATGTTGATGCACATGCGCGCACCGGTGCCGGTGACCTTGCCGTCGATCTCATCGAAGAAAGCCTCGAACGCTCGCTTCATGAAAACGTCTGCATGGTCGTCGTCGCACCCCCACTTCGGGGATTTGTTTCGCAAAAAACCTCGTAGCTGCGTTGAGCTCGCGAAGTCGTCGTTCAAAGAGGCTGTGAGCTGCCCCAAGGTACAACGTCTTTTCTTGAATACGTGCTCATCGATCGCCGCGAAGCTGTCGGTCAGGGTGCCGATGCCGACTCCCTGGACGTAGCTCGTGTTGTAGCGCGCCCCCCCCTCGTTGTAGTCGAGCCCCTTTTCGATGCAGTCGTCCGTGATGAGGGACAAAAAAGGCGCCGGCATCTTTTCGGCGTAAAACTGCTCGATGATCCTGTTTCCCGCGAGTTTGATCCCCAGGATGTGCCGGAGCTGCTCACGCCAGGCTTCAAAGACCTCGTCGACTGTGGTCAAGTCAGCGGGCTCGCCGCGCGTCGGGCCGAGCTGCTCCCCTGTCAATGGATCCCGCCCGCCGTTAAGCGCCAGCTCGAGCATCTTGGGGAGGTTTATGTACCCGG
>JAABTR010000798.1 GCA_011389755.1 Deltaproteobacteria bacterium
AGCTTTTTTTTAGCTTCGAAAACGAACTGGAGATTTGAAAAAATGTCGAAATTGAACCTCTTTTACAGCTTTTTGATTATGGCCTTCACAGCGCTCATTTGGGGATGCGGCGTCACCGACAACGGAAATAACGATCCTTCGGACGGTAGCGATCAAGGCGGAGAAGGCGAGGGTGAAGGTGAGGGCGAAGGAGAAGGAGAGGGCGAAGGCGGCGGGGTCACCATCTACGACATCCAGCAGGGCAAGGTCGAAGAGGGCACGGTGGTAAGCCTTAAGAACGTCATCGTGACCACCCCGATCAGCAAGGGAAACAACCCCGGCATGGTTGTTCAAGATCCCAAAGGCGGCGAGTACTCGGGGATCTACGTTTTTGTGAAGTATGTCTACGACGAGATCGCCGGCGACGTGGCCATGGGCGACGTGGTCAACCTCAAGGGTAAGTACCAAGAGCACAACGAATCGACGCAGATTGTCCTCGAAGTGGCCGGTGACTTGGAGGTGCTCGAGCAGGGCACTCTTCCCCAGCCCGTTGATGTGAACCCCGAGGACATCAAGACCGGCGGCGCCAAGGCCGAAAACTACGAGGGCGTGCTCGTGCGGGTCAAGGACGTCGTCGTGACGAACCCCGACTTGGGCTACTATGAGTTCGAGGTTACAGGCGGGCTGCGCGTGGATGACGCGTTCTTGGATCCGGCACCCCAGGTGACTCAGGGCGCCGCCTTCGAGTCCATCACCGGGCCCCTTTTGTACGCCTTCGACGACTTTAAAATCGCCCCGCGCACCATGGACGATCTGGTCGGCGATGTGGAGGACCCCGGCACCGATGATCCGAGCACCGATGATCCGAGCACCGATGATCCGAGCACCGACGACCCCGGCGGCGAGACCGTCACGGTCTTCGACATCCAAAAGGGTGACGTGGACGAAGGGACAGTCGTGACCGTGGAGAACGTGGTGGTTACGACGCCATATAATGTCGAACAAAACGCGATCGCGGTCCAAGACCCCAAAGGCGGTCAGCACTCGGGGATCTATGTCTACATTTACAGCGAGGTGGTCGAAGCCAACTCCTCGCTCAAGCCCGGGGATGTGGTGCGGATCACCGGCGAGTACCTCGAGCATTACGATATGAGCCAGATAAAGGTAACCTCGGTGGGCGGGCTCGAAGTGACCGGCTCCCAGGCCGTGCCAGCGCCTGAGGTGGTCGCCGCAGCCGACATCGCGACCGGTGGGAGCCTGGCAGAGAACTACGAGGGTGTCCTCGTGACGGTCGAAGACGTGACGGTGACTAATCCGGACTTGGGTCACCTCGATTTCGAGGTCACCGGTGGCTTGTACATCGATAGCGCCTTTTACGAATTCGAACTTCCCGCCGCAGACAGCACCTTTGTGTCTATCACTGGGCCGCTCCTGTTTGATTGGAGCAACTTCAAGATCGCGCCGCGCAGCGCTGACGACATGGTGAGCGCAAGATGACCCAGCGCCGATTATCGAGAGGTTGGGTCTTTGCGGCCCTTTGGGTCTTCGCGGCGGTCTCCCCCGCGGCGTGGGCCCAAGAAGTCGAGGACGTCATGGTGCCCCCGGCGCCGCAGGTCGAGGCGACTGAGACTGGCGGGGCCGAGACCACGCTGACCACGGACGCCGAGGCCGCGGCCGAAGCGGACTCCGAAGACGAGTCGGTTTGGGACAAGTGGAACGTGGGCGACAGCTTCATGGACACCGTGGTCACGTTCACCTTCTCCGACGACAACGTGCTCGCCGGCGCCAAGGACCGCTCCCCCAATCCGGGCATGCAGGACCAGACCGACGAGCTGTTCATGGAAGGTCTCGACCAGGAGAAGCGCGGCCGGGAGACCGAGACCCAGCTCGTGCTCTACAAGCGCTCGCCCGCTTTTTTCAAGAGAATGGACGCCGAGGCCGCCTTGGTCCTCGAGTTCCAGAACTGGGTGAACGAGAAGACCTTCAAGAACGAGACGGTCATCGGCGACGACGGCTCCTACCTCAAGCTCAACTACTACACCAGGAGCGACGATCTAGACGGGGACAACGTCTCGCTCACCCTCTTTCCCATGGACTCCCAGCGCTTCTTGCTGGGCTACACCTACGACATCGCCTGGGGCGGCGAGCGCATCTTCCCCAACAACAGCGGCCAGGTGCCCGGCGCCCGCCTCAAGTACGACTGGAACGTGGGCACCAAGAAGCCGGGCTACGCGTTCGTGGGCGCCAAGACCGCGCGCCTGCTCAACGACGCCATCCATGAGCCCCAGACCTACTATGGTCTGTTGGCGGGTTTCGGCCTGAGCTTCACCGACTTTTTGACCTGGGAGTCAAACGGCGGCTACTTCCAGCGCGGGGCGTTTCCCTCCCAGGGCATCGTGGACGGCGAACCGTCCGCCATCGGCGGAAAGACCGTGGAAGCTTTTGGCGCCTCGACGCGTCTGACGCTGCACTTAGGCGCGCCGATCGCCAATTCGGTGGACTTTCGCCTCTACAAGCCCGAGCGCTACGAGGCGGCCATCGTCCCCGAGCAGCAAGTCTACGACAAAGACTGGGCCCTCTCGGTGAGCGGCGAGCTCACGTCGGTGTGGCAGACTCTTTTGCAGTGGGATGATCCCGACTCCACCACGCGCCAGCCCGCCGTGGCGGGCGCCGCCATCGCCAAGATGCGCCTTGGCAAAGTGCGACTCCACGTGGACTACATCTATCGCCAGCTGTCCTACGTGGTGCTCGATATCCCCGGGGTCTCGCCGTACTTTGGGTTTCCAGACGAGGCCGACATCACCGACGAGTGGTTCATCGCCGGCGGCATCGACTACTACATCGAGGCGCTGCGCCTGACCCCCGGTTTTATCTTCGGCTACAAGCAGCCGGCCACGTGGGAGTCCGAGGGCGTCACCACCGTCATCAAGTCCGCCACGGACTGGGAGCAGCTCCCGCCCGGGCAAAA
>JAABTR010000799.1 GCA_011389755.1 Deltaproteobacteria bacterium
AGTGCACCGGGACCGGCCCCGTCGCGGACCTTGAACCCGAACCTGAAGGCAGCGACGCCGCCGAGGAGACGGACTCCTCCTTCGACCTCGACTCCGGCTCTGAAAGCGACCGAGCCTCCGACGCCCCTTCTAACTTCGATGAGGACACCCTGATGTCTCCCATTGAAAAAAATGGGAATATCGGCGCCGGCAGCTGCTCCGCTGCATCGCCGCCGCCCCGAAGAACATTCTCCCTAC
Organism: Deltaproteobacteria bacterium; assembly: GCA_011389755.1. Taxonomy (GTDB): domain Bacteria; phylum Myxococcota_A; class Polyangia; order JAAYKL01; family JAAYKL01; genus JAABTR01. Next base: position 238 of record JAABTR010000799.1, read on the forward strand.
TTCGCTATTTTGTGACAGCGCACAAAACGTACCCTAAAGGCCGGAGGGGCTATTTTTGTGAAGCCCTTTCGTTCACGAGCCGCGCCCTGCTCGACTACTGACCTGTCTCCTCTTGCTTCTTCTCCATGTAGTAGTCGTAGCTGGCGTCGAAGACGCGCATCTGGCCGTGGTCGATCTCGAAGACGCGGTTTGCGATGGAGCGCAAGAAGTGCCGGTCGTGGCTGACGAGCAAGATGGTGCCGCTAAAGCGCGCGAGGGTGTCGAGCAGGATCACCCGGGAGCGAATATCCAGGTGGTTCGTGGGCTCGTCGAGGACGAGGAAGTTCAAAGGCTTTGCCAGCAGGGTCATGAGCACCACCCGGCTCTTCTCGCCGCCCGAGAGCGCCTCGATTTTTTTTTCGACCGCGTCTCCTCGGAACAAAAACGCCGCGCAGAGGTTGCGGATGACGCCGATGTTCGACTGGGGCATGGCGTCTTGGACGGTGTCGAACACCGTGCGATCGGGGCTGAGCAGGTCCATGGCGTGCTGGCTGAAATAACCGAGCCGAACGTTGGCGCCCAGCGTGACCGTGCCGTCGGTGGGCTCGGTCTTTGCGCAGACGACCTTGAGGAAGGTCGACTTTCCCGCGCCATTGACGCCGACGACCGCTATCTTGTCATGCCTCCGGATGAGGCCGCTTATGCCGCCAAAGACAGACGTATCGCCGCTCGGGCCGGGCCACGTCTTGCCGAGGCGGTCTATCTTGACCACCTCATCGCCGCTGCGGGGCGGATCGTCGAAGCCGAACCGAATGGTTTTTTCCTCGGAGGGCAGCTCGATGCGATCGATCTTTTCGAGCTTTTTGATGCGCGATTGCACCTGGGCGGCGTGGGAGACCCGCGCGGCGAACTTGGAGATAAACGCCTCTTCCTTGGCGAGCATCTCCTGCTGCCGGCGGTGGCTCGCGATGAGCTGCTCCCGGCGGATGTCTCTTTCGCGCTCGTAGAAGTCGTAGTTGCCGGTGTAGGTGGTGAACGTCCCGTCCGCCACCTCGACGATGCGATCCACCGCCCGGTTCATGAGATCCCTATCGTGGCTTGTGAGCAGCACCGAGCCTTTGAATTCGCTCCTCAGCCAGTCCTCGAGCCAGACGATCGACTCCAGATCCAGGTGGTTCGTGGGCTCGTCGAGCAAGAGGACGTCCGGGTTGAGGGTGAGGATCCGCGCCAGGGCGATGCGCATCTTCCAGCCGCCGCTGAACGACTCCACCGGATTACCGTGCTGCTCGGGCGGGATCCCCAGGCCGGTGAGGATCGCCTGGGCGCGGCTCTCCAAGTCGTAGCCGCCGCCGTGCTCGAAGGCCTCGAGGGCGTCGCCGTACCGCTCGAGCAGCTCGGCCATCGCGTCATCGGACATGGGCTCGTTCATGGCCTGCTCCATCTCGCGGATCTCCTCCCCGAGCCGCGTGACGTCTCCCGCCACGGCCATAACCTCCTGGAGGGCCGTGCGCCCCGCCATGTCGCCCACGTCTTGAGAGAAGTACCCCACGGTGGTCTTCTTCGGCCGGCTGATCTCGCCGCTGTCGGGCTCCTGCTCGCCCGCGATGAGCCGAAACACCGTGGTCTTCCCGGAGCCGTTGGGGCCGACGAGCCCGGTGTGGCTGCCCGGCAAGAGCTGAAAGCTCGCGTTTTGAAACAGAACCTGGGACCCGAACTGCACTGTGACATCGCTTAGGTGAATCATCTTGGGCGGGAGAGTAGAAGAACCGAGGCCGGTTCACAAGAGCGCTTTCGCATCAAAACCGCGCGAATCCCCGGGCCAAAACCACTTCTTGCCCGCGAAACGATCTCGGGATAAAAAAGGGCATGAAAAGCGAAACCATCAACTTCAAAGACCACGACGGCATTGACCTGTTTCTCTACAAATGGCTTCCAGACGAGTCTGTGCGCGGGGTCGTGCAGATCGCCCACGGCATGCAGGAGCACGCCGGGCGCTATGAACATCTCGCCGAGGCGCTGACCCAAAAGGGCTACGGGGTCTACGCGCACGACCAGAGGGGCCACGGTTACTCAGTCGACACGATCGCCGACCTCGGGGATCTGGGCCCGGGGGGCTGGAAGAGCGCCGTGCTCAACCTCAAAGAAATTACCGATATGATCCGTGAGCAGCAGCCGGGCAGCCCGGTCTTTTTGCTCGGGCACTCGTTTGGTTCCTTCCTCACCCAGGCTTACTTGCAGCGCTGGGGCAAGGAGCTCCAAGGAGCGATCCTCTCGGGCACCAACGGGGCGGACCCCCTCGTCAAGATCGGGGTCCCCGCGGCGTGGGTAATTTCGATTTTGCGCGGCAAAGACCGCCCGGCGTGGTTGCTCGACAAGCTGACACTCGGCCAGTTCAACAAGCGGTTCGAACCCGGTGAAACCGGCTTCGAGTGGCTGAACCGGGACAAGAGCGGGGTGCGCAAGTTCGCAGAGGATCCGCTGTGCGGGACGCCCTTCCCCAACAGCTTCTTCCTCAACCTGGCCGAGCTGCTCAAACACATATGGGACCCATCGAACGAGAGACACCTGCCCACGGATCTGCCGCTGTACCTCTTCGCGGGCAGCGACGACCCGGTGGGAAATCGCACCCGCGGCATCGACGCGCTGATCCGCCGCTACCGCAATCTCGGCCACAAGCTTGTGGCCGAGATTGCGGTAGCGGCG
>JAABTR010000800.1 GCA_011389755.1 Deltaproteobacteria bacterium
GCCTTTGGGCTTTGTTTTCAATACGAATCAGATCATTCCCGGTCTCGAGAAGGGACTCGAGGGTAAAGAGAAAGGCGACTCCTTTCAGGCAGTCGTGGCTCCGACCGATGGTTATGGCGAGCGCCGCGAAGAGCTCATCAACGAGATTCCGCGCAGCAATTTCCCCGGCGATGTCGAAATAAAGCCGGGAATGTCTTTTCAGGCGGTGAGTCATCACGGGCCGGTGAGCTTCACGGTGCAAGGTGTCGAGAATGAGACCGTTGTCGCGGATTTCAATCATCCGCTCGCCGGGCAGACGCTGCACTTCGACGTGACCGTCGTCGGTGTTCGCGCGGCCACGGACGAAGAAATCGTGGGAGCGACGCAGCCCCACGCCGGCTGTGACGGCGGTAGCTGCTCCGGTTGCGGAGCCCACTGAATCTAGTTTTTGCCCCCCCAAAATGACACGAATCCCGTCCGCTCGTTTGCGCGGGCACCCTTTAGGTGTCATCATACCGGTCATGGATAATGATAGAATCAGCTCAGTCCCACGCGGAAGGGTCCTCATCGTAGAAGACGACGAGCAGGTGCGTTCCATGCTGCGACGGACCCTGAAATTTGAAGGTTTTCACGTCGAAGAGGCATCAAACGGACGCGAAGCCTTGGAGATATACGACTCCAGACCCATAGATATCATCATCACGGATATCTTCATGCCCGAGAAGCCCGGGCTTGGGATGATAAAAGAACTATTTGCGAAATCTCGAGATATCAAGATCATCGCCATATCGGGCGGAAGCGTCTTCGCCCCTCAAAACTACCTCGACATAGCCAAAAAATTCGGCGCTCGCAGGACGTTCAGCAAGCCGGTGGATCGCAAGCAGCTCGTGGCTGCGGTGCGCGAGGTATTGGCCGAAGACTGAGGCCCCCCGGCTTCTCACCACCCGGGTCTGTACCTGTTTATTATCTTCGCGGCCGAGCTCAGGCCGTCCAGCGCCGAGCTCATGATCCCTCCTGCGTAGCCCGCCCCCTCACCCACGGGGTACATGCCGTCACAACCGAGGGCCTGCGAGGTCACCCGATCCCGATCGATCCTAACGGGTGAAGAGGCCCGAGATTCCGGCGCTAAGAGCGCCGCATCGGGGTGAATGTAACCTCGGATCTGCTTGTCAAATGCGCCGAACGCGGCCCGCAGACAATGAGCGACCACCGGCGGGAGTATGCGATCCAGGCGGGCGACGCGAGCGCCGAGACGATAGCTCACCCGGGGCGCCCGTGCGCTCGGACGCTCTTCGAGGAAGTCGAGCAATCCTTGGGCCGGAGCGCCGTAGTCCTCACCCCCGGCCGCAAAGCAGTCGGCTTCGAGGCGCCGCTGGAAAGAGAGGCAATCCTCCAGGTTTTGCGCACCGGACATCTCGGGATCGCAGGTGACGACGATGGCGCTGCTCGAGAAGTGGGAACCGCGAGCGTGGTAGGACATGCCATTGATCGCGAGGTGTCCCGCCTCGTTGACGGTGGGCATGGTCTCTCCGCCGGGGCACATGCAGAAACTGAAGACCGGAATGCCGCCGACGCGGGTTGCAAGCTTGTAGTCAGCCGCTCCGAGCGCCGGGTGGCCGGCCGCCTCGCCGTAACGGACCTTATCGAGCCATTTTTGGGGGTGTTCTATCCGCACACCGAGCTGAAAGGGCTTGGGCGACAGGGACAGACCTCTTTTGTTCAACATCGTCCAGGTGTCCCTTGCGGAATGGCCGACGGCGAGGACGCCCACCCGGCACGGCATCTCGCCTCGGGTTGTCTCGAGGGCGTGCAGAGCTCCTCTTCGGATGACGATGTCGTCGAGTCTCGTGTTCGTGAGAACCTCAGCTTTTGTGTCGCGAATTTTTTGGATCAGGTTGGTTATCACGATCCGCAGCTTGTCTGTGCCTACGTGGGGCTTCGCGTCAATGAGGATGTCGTTTGGTGCGCCGCACGCGACGAGGACTTCGAGCACCGTCCGCAGCCATGGATGTTTGACGCCCGTCGTGAGCTTCCCGTCCGAAAAGGTCCCGGCTCCTCCTAGACCGAACAGGGCGTTGCACTCCGGATCGGGGCTGCGGGTTCTAAAAAATCGTTCCAGGGCTTCGCTTCTCTGCGCGACATCGCCTCCGCGATCCAGCATCAGCGGCTCAAATCCGTGTCGGCCGAGCAACCAAGCCGCAAAGAGGCCGGCTGGTCCGGCTCCTATGACGACCGGCCTCGTCGTCAGAACCTCGCTGCCGAGCTCGAGCTTGGGCAAGGTCTCGCTTTTTTCGACCGTCGCTGCGCCGGGCATGGAGCGCAGCGCTTCCGTCTCGGAATTGATCTCGACGCTGTAGACGCGATGCACGGTGCGCTGCCTCGCGTCGATGGAGCGCCGAACGATCTCGAATTCGGGAACCGGGCTGCCCAAAGGGAGCATCGCGGCCAGCTCCCGCTCAATCGCTTCGCGTTCGGGTTCGTCGTGCCGGATTTTGATGTTAGGGATTCTCAGCGTCATCATGCCGCCCTTGAAAATGAGATTCGAACGTTCTGTCTACTTCATATTTTTGTCTCCATAAGACAAGCTATTGGGTGTAGAAAAGAACGGTACTCGGGCTTTGAAACATGACGAATCTGACGAAAATTCCCTCGAAGACCGCGTGGACCGCGGCATGGTTCACCGTACTGGGGACAGCCTTGTGGTTCGGGGCCTTCTGGGACGATTTCAAAGACGGGGTGGTCACAGGAGACCTGCCACACGAGCAGCTGCCGCTGCCCCTTGGAATGGGTCCACTCCCGGGTTCGTCGACCTCATCGGTCGCCTCGTTAGACGATGAGGTGCGAGCGCGCGCGGCGAATGAGTTCCGCTCGAATGGGGGGCCGAGGGTGCCGCACCAACCGCTGGACCTGCCCAAAGACCGCAATTTCTG
>JAABTR010000801.1 GCA_011389755.1 Deltaproteobacteria bacterium
GCGAAGGATGTCGGCCAGATTCGGCAGGTCCAAAAGCTCTTGCGTCGAAATGCCAAGGACCGACATCAACGTGTTGAAAGCCTCATCGGTGGGAGCGAAGAGCGTGAATGGTCCGTCGCCACGCAGTGTCGCGTCGAGGCCGGTCTCCTTGAGCGCCGCTTCGAGCGTCGTGAAGCGCCCGTCATCGACGGTGACATCATCGACCGTCGTGATGGTTGATGAGGTCTCGTCGTCTTCGTCACAGGCGAAGGCGCCGAGCACAAAAGCGAGCGAGCACAGCAGTCCGATTTTCCTGAGCATGGTCCCCTCCTAGGCAAGAATGTGCGATTTGGGGGATAGTTGGTCTGTGAGTTCGAGCTGTCAAGAGCTTGGAGCCGAAAGGGAAGGGGGCTTTGTTTTTGAGCCGTTTTGTCTCCTTGGAGGCTCTCTACTTTGAGCAGACGGTCCGTAGTCTCTGACTGGCCGGAATGTTCGAAGAAACGAGCTTAAGGAGATTGATATGTTAAAAACCGTTTTGAGCGTGGCCCTCTTTGGGATTTTTGCCGGTCTTTTTTTCCTGGCGTGTGACACATCTGAGATAGATTACACCACCAACAACGGTTTTGTAGGCCACGAGGATGGCACTGACGCATCAGCCAATACTGACGCAGGAGGTGACTCCGGTGTCGTCGATGAACCCTATACACCCGGCGACACCGATTGGGACGACGTCTGCGCCACCGAGGCCTATGAAGCGAGGCTCGAGAGGAAGCCGTCAGACATCATCTTTATCCTCGACAACTCCGGGAGCATGGACCTCGAGGCCAAGTGGGTGCAGGAGAACATGAACGACTTCTCGCAGCAGATCGCCGGCAGCGGCGTCGACTACCGGGTCGTCGTGCTCTCGAGCTACCCAGGTAACGGGAATGGTATCTGCATCGCGCCGCCGCTGGGCTCAGGGGGCTGTCCTCACAAAGACACAAAACTGCCCAAGTTTTTGCACGTGAACCAAGAGGTCGCGAGTACGAACGGGCTGACCCTCTTCCTCGGCACGTATCCCCTTTGGAAGAACGTGCTGCGCCCCGATTCGGCCAAACACATCGTCATCGTCTCCGACGACAACTCGACGCTGCCTCCTTTTCTCTTCGAAACAGCCCTCAATGCTCTTGGACCCAACTTCTCCGATTACAGGTTCCACGGCATCTTTTGCTACACCCAGTGCCAAAGCGCCGCTTCTGTCGGGTCGGCTTACAAGACGTTGGTGAAGAGGACCGGCGGCGTGTCGGGTGATTTGTGTCTGCAGAACTTTAAGCCGGTGTTCAATAAGCTGGCGACGGCGGTTGTGGAAGAGTCGAAGATCTCGTGCAGGATAGCGATGCCGAAGGCCCCTGCCGGCAAGCGGATCAACCTGGAACAGGTCTCGATAGAGGTGGTGCCCTCCCCGGGGAGCCCGGCGCAAGAGATCCCGCGCGTCACAGGTCCGGGCCAGTGCGGCAGCCGAGGTTGGTACTACGACGACAACGCGAATCCCACCAAGATCATCCTGTGTCCAATTACGTGTGACTGGGCTCAGGGGCTCACAGGCGCCGAGCTCACTATCGACAGCGGCTGCCTCGAGACCGTCGTGTGACGGGGCCGCGCGGGGTTTCGTCGCGTCCCTTGGATCCTCTTGCCCCGGTGGGAAAGGTAAAAAAATACAGAGCGAATCATAAAACAAGAACGCCAGGGCGACTAATTTGGAGAAAGTTAAAGACCTCTTGAGAAAAATACGGGAGACGATGATGAACACTTTGTATTCTTTGATTCTGTGTCTTTTTGGGGCAGGGGTGCTCTGCGTGTCCTGCACGGAAGGGGAGGCATTTCCAATTGGCCATGATCTAAACGGGACGGACGACACAGGTGGGTACGTGGGCACCGACTCACTCACGGGAAGTGACGATCCCGGGACGAGCTCGAAGAGCGACTCGGACACAGACGAAGATACGGGTCCGGGCGACTCGGATACAGGCGCTGATACCGACGAGGGACTCAATACAGATACGCAAACCAGCGCGGATTCCGATTTCAACGCAGATAAAGACGGGGATGGGTGGTTTGCAGATTTTGACTGCAATGATGAGGATCCAGCCATCAACCCAGACGCCGACGAGATACCCGGGAATCACATCGACGACAACTGTAACGGCGAGATCGATGAGGTGGTCGACACCGATTGGGATGAGCAGTGCGCCACGAAATCCTACGAAGCGAAGCTTGAGAGGAAGCCGTCGGACATCATCTTCATCTTGGATAACTCAGGGAGTATGGGTCTCGAGGCGGAGTGGGTGCAGGAGAATATGAACGACTTCTCGCAGCAGATCGCCGGCAGCGGCGTCGACTATCGCGTCACCGTGATCTCGAGCTACCCGGGGAACGGGAATGGTATCTGCATCGCTCCGCCGCTGGGCTCAGGCGGCTGCCCGTACAAAGACACCAAGCTTCCCAGGTTTCGTCACGTGAACCAAGAGGTCGCGAGCACGAACGGTTTAAGCCTCTTCCTCTCTACCTACCCCCTCTGGATGACCTCCTTGCGCCCCGACTCGGCCAAACACATCGTGATCGTTTCCGATGATAACGCGGCGCTCCCGGCGTTTGGTTTTCAGCTCGCGGTCAAGGCGCTTGGGTCCAACTTCGACGGCTATAAGTTCCACGGCATCTTCTGTTACAGCGACTGCAAAAGCGCTGCGGCCGTCGGCTCGGTCTACAAGACGCTGGTGCAGAGAACCGGCGGTGTGTCGGGCGACCTTTGCCTGCAGAACTTCACGCCGGTGTTTGACAAGCTGGCGACGGAGGTGGTCAAAGAGTCGAAAATCTCGTGCAGGATTGCGATGCCGACCGCCCCCGCCGGCAAAAAGATCGACCTGGATGAGGTCTCGATAGAGGTCGTGCC
>JAABTR010000802.1 GCA_011389755.1 Deltaproteobacteria bacterium
CCACGTCCAGGTGGCCGAGATGGTTATCGAAAAGGCCAAACGCCTGGTAGAACACAACAACGATGTGGTCATTCTTCTCGACTCCATCACCCGTTTGGCTCGTGCCTACAACACGGTGGTGCCGCCTTCGGGAAAAATTCTCTCAGGTGGTGTTGACTCAAACGCGCTGCACAAACCGAAAAGATTTTTCGGCGCCGCGCGTAACATCGAAGGCGGTGGGAGTCTCACTATTGTAGCGACGGCGTTGGTAGACACCGGCTCGCGTATGGATGAGGTGATTTTCGAGGAGTTCAAGGGGACGGGTAACAGCGAAATCCACCTGGATCGCAAACTGATGGAGAAGCGCATCTTTCCATGCCTCGACATCAACCGTTCAGCGACAAGAAAAGAAGAGCTCTTGCTCGAGGACTTCGTTTTGCAGCGCGTCTGGTTGCTCAGACAGCTTCTGCATCCGCTGAATGTCATTGACTCGATGGAGTTCTTGTTGGATAAGCTCAGGAGAACGGGGACGAACCGCGAGTTCCTCGAATCGATGAATCAGTGAGTGAGAAAACGGGAGAAGGAATCATGAAGAAGAATATACATCCCGATTACGAGATGATTACGGTACGCTGCGTGTGTGGCAACGAAGTTCAAACGCGTTCGACCGCTGGCAGCGAGTACACGGTCGACATCTGCTCCGAGTGCCATCCGTTCTACACCGGCAAGCAGAAACTCGTCGACACCGCGGGGCGCGTGGATCGCTTCCGCAGGAAATACGGCCAAAGGGCCCCCTCCAAGCAGTAGCGAGCCCACCGCTGCACAGTATCTAATCCTGCTCGACTCGGTAACAACTTTCGACGTGACGCCGCAAGCAGGAGCCCAAAAAAGGTCACGCGAGTGAACCCAGCATGAAGAAATGTCCACAAGTCGGTGGTCAGGCTGTCCTCGAAGGGGTGATGATGAGATCCCCGGGCTGCCTCGCCGTAGCGGTGCGCAGAGCGAACGGTGAGATCGTCGTCAGAGAGGATATTTGGCGTTCCCTTTGGGAAAAATTCAAGTTCCTGCGCTGGCCTTTTTTCCGGGGAACCGTGGTGCTCGTGGAGGCTATGGTCAACGGGATGCAGGCCCTCAATTTTTCGGCTCAGCAGGCGATGGAAGACGAGGAACCCGATAAATCCAAGGAGAGCGGGGGCTCTCAGGCGGGGATGTTCCTCGGTCTCGTGCTGGGACTGGTGGTGGCCATAGGGCTCTTCAAGGCGCTGCCTCACCTGGCGGCGGCCTATGCCGGTTTTTTGTTGACGGGGGCGCAGTGGACCATCGACGACATGGCGTACCACGTCGTCGACGGGGTCGTGAAGCTCGGTATCTTCATCGGTTACGTGGCATCCATCGGGCTCATCAGGGATATCCAGCGAGTCTTTCAGTATCACGGAGCCGAACATATGGCGATCCATACCCTGGAGGCCGGTGAAGAGCTCATCGTCGAGAATGCGAGAAAAAAATCGCGGCTTCACCCCCGATGCGGCACCGCCTTTTTAATGGTGGTCATCATCGTATTCGTGGTGGTGGCCGCGGTCGCTATGCCGTTTTTACCCGAGGCCGTCACCCCCGGACCGGGAAAGCCCTGGTATAACCATGTTTGGGTCGTGCTGCTCAAGCTGCCGCTTTTGATTCCGGTGGCCGGGCTCGCCTATGAGTTCAATCGCTTCGCGGGAAAGCACGCGAACTCGAGGTGGCTCAAACCTCTCATGTCGCCGGGCATGGCCATGCAGCTGCTCACGACGAAACAGCCGACGGATGAACAGCTCGAGATCGGCTTGGTGGCGCTCAAGGCGGCTTTGTGGCGCGAGAGTGTGGGGCGCAGCCTGGAGAGCGCCGGCAAGCCGGTGGTCTTTGAGAATTTCGAAAAATTCTTGAGCACGTTGGCCGATGGAGGCACCTTGAATCCGAAGGCAGACGCAGGAGTCAGTTGAGTTGAGCACCAACGAACAGGATTTGATGGCAAAGCTGGAGCGACTCGATGATCGCTTCGGTGAGATCGAGAGAAAACTGTGTGTCCCACAGGTCATCTCAGATAGGGAGCAGTTCACGCGCCTTAGCAAAGAGCGCGTGGAGCTCGAAGAGATCATTCCGGTCTATCAGCAGCTCAAGCAGCTGGACGGGGACATCGAGGAGTATCAAGAGGCTCTCGACTCGAAAGATCCGGAATTGGCGCAAATGGCCCAGGAGGAGCTGCCCCGACTCAAGGAGGCGAAGAAGAAGAAGCTCGAGGAGATCAAGCTGCTTCTTCTGCCCAAGGATCCCAACGACGCAAAGAATATCATCATCGAAGTTCGGGCCGGAACAGGTGGCGAAGAGGCGGCTTTGTTCGCTGCTGATATTTTTCGGATGTACGTGCGTTTTGCTGAGACCCGTGGGTGGAAAACCGAGATAATGAGCTCTTCGGAAACGGACGGCGGCGGCTTCAAAGAGATCATCGCCCTAATTTCGGGCAGAGATGTGTTTGCCTGGCTCAAGTACGAAAGTGGCGTGCATCGCGTCCAGAGGGTCCCGGTGACCGAGAGCCAGGGGCGGATCCACACTTCGGCGGTGACAGTGGCGGTTTTGCCCGAAGCCGAAGACGTCGAGCTCGACATCGATGAGGACAAGGAGCTGCGAATCGATGTCATGAGGGCGAGCGGCCCCGGTGGGCAGTGTGTCAACACGACGGACTCGGCAGTCCGGATCACGCATATGCCGTCGGGGATCGTTGTGGTGTGCCAGGACGAGAAGTCGCAGCACAAAAACAAAGCCAAAGCGATGAAGGTCCTCAAAGCGCGATTGCTGGACAAGATGCAGGCGGAGCAGCACGCGCAAAGAGCGGCGGCGCGAAAGAGTCAGGTCGGCTCAGGGGACCGCT
>JAABTR010000156.1 GCA_011389755.1 Deltaproteobacteria bacterium
GAGGAAGATTTTACACAAGCCCAAGTGGATAGCGCAGAGCCGCCGAGCAGCAAGGCTACAGTCGCGATAGCGGTCTGGGTGCTGCTGGGCCTCGCCGGCGCCGCGATATGGTACTTCATGTTCGGGCCCGGCAGCCTCACCGAGGAGGTGGTCGACCACGCCTTTGAGGCGGAGGCTCCCGCGATCGATCCCGTCGAAGAGTTGGCGGCGGTAGACGAAGAGGAGCCCGGGGCGACGGCGGAGGAGGCCTCGACCACTCCCGTCGAGGCGGAACCGGCGACCACGGCGATAGAGCTGTCTGTCAAGCCGGCCGACGCGCGCATCTACCTGGAAGGTGAGCTTCAAGAAGGGGCAGCGCCGCTGACTTTGAACATCGAGCCCGGGCGCGAGGTTGAGATCCGGGTCAGCGCCTGGGGGTATGTCTCAAAAACCCAAAAAATCAAGGTCACCGAAGAGCCGGCACAGCTGCAGATAGGTCTCGCTGAAGCGCCCAGACACGCCATTTTTAAAACGCAGCCCCGGGGCGCTGTGATTGTCGTCGACGGTTTTAGGTGGGGCCGCACACCCAACGTCGTCAAGAGACAGGGAATCCCAAGGGAGTTTGCGTACAAGATCAGCAAAGCCGGATATGAGGAGCTCGCAGGAGAGGTCGCGGCCGACGATTGGCTGGAGGAAGACGGGATTTATCAAGTGGTGATAGAAGGCGAGCTCGAGGAATCGGAAGTAAAGGAACCTGCTGAGCGCTGGAAGCCCCGGCCGAAAAAAGACAAACCCGAGCCGAGCGCCGAAAAAGACAAACCGGTTGCCCAGAAGAAGGTCGAGCCTCCAAAGATGGCCTCACAGCCCGAAGAAAAGGCGCCGGAGGCCCCAATGAAGAAGCCCGTCTCAGATGAAGAGACGGCCCCCAAGAAAGACCCCGCCGAAAAGAAGATTAAGCCCAGGGCCGTCGAGGAAAACCCCTTTTGAAATCTCGAAAATAGGGGCTAGGTCGAGAACCTCGTGTCGAAAATGAGCACCCCGCGGCCCGGTCCGGGCCTGTTTGTTTCCCACAAAGAATTATGAGATAGCGATTCAGAATATCTTTTTCCGCCCAAAGCGGAGGAAATACATGGACGCAAACACGCCCGAGAGCACTGCGCTGGTCCCCGACATCGGCCGCGGTGTCAGTCTGAGGGACTTGGCTGAGGAGATCGCGGACAAGAGTCGCACAGGCGTGACCGGCGTGCGGGGCGGAGCCTTGGCTCCACTCCTTGTGGAAGTCCATAGGCGCACAGGGCGCCTTGTGATGGCCGTCGTCGAAGATGCCGACGCGGCCGGGAATCTGGCCGCGGATCTGCGCTACCACGCCGCCGCCTCGTTCGCAGGCGAGGAGATGGACGCGGTTGTCTCATTTCCCGAGCACGATCTCGGGCCATACGATCAGCTCGCTTTGGATCGCAGGCTGTCCTTGGAGCGCAGCGCAGCGCTTTTTCGACTCACGAGAGGGATGGCGGTGCGCTTTTTGGTCGTCACCGCGGCCGCGGTGGCTCGGAAGATGCTGCCTCGCGAGGCCTTCGAAGAGCGCTGTTTCTCCATCGAACCAGGCGCGGTTTGGGATCGGGATCTTTTGCTCGAGCGACTCGAGCGAGGAGGTTACCACCGCACGCCGCTCGTGGAGGAGCCGGGGACCTACGCCATCCGGGGCAGCCTCGTGGACATCTATCCCCCCTATCTCGACAAGCCGGCGCGCATCGATTTTTTTGGTAACGAGGTGGAGCGGGCCCGCACCTTCGATCCGCAGTCGCAGCGCACCGCGGGAGTCTTGCAGCGGGTGTGGGTGCATCCGGTTCGCGGCGCCTTGGTGCCCATCGGTTATGAGGACAGACAGAGCGTCGCAAGGAGGCTGCGGGCCGTGTGCGACGCGGTTCATCAGCCGAGCACCAAGACCGCGGAGCTCATAGACGATTTGCTCGAGGGGCGGCTGATCGTCGGCATGGAGGGCTTTTTGCCCGCGCTCGCTCCTGAGCTGGGCACCTTCTTCGACTACCAACCAGACGATGTCTGGCTGTGCGTCGAACACCCTGACGCGATTCGACGCGGCTGGCAAAACCGAGAGAAAGCTCTGGAAGCCGAGCATCGGGCTCTCACTGCAGAGGGGCGCCCGGCGTTTCCTCCCCATGAGCACGTCGTGAGCGCAAAAGAGCTCGCGGCGAGGCTTTTCCCCTTGGCCGATCTGGTCGTGCATCCCCTCGGCATATTGGGAGACGAGCCCGGCGCTGCGGTCGCCGCCGTCGATTTGGGCGCCGAGGCCACCGACAACCTGACGCAGAGGTTGCGCAACGTGAGGCCAGAGGCCGCCGGAGCCGATCCGGCCACCGTCTTGAGCGTCCACCTCGTTCACCTGCTCGAGGAGGGTTACCGCACCACGCTGGTGGCCCACACGGCCGGGCAGGTCGACCGTCTGGCCACGATGCTTTTGGCCCGGGGGGTGTCTGCGCGAAAGCTCGAGCGGCCCGAGCCGCCCGGACGCCCGGAGGTGACGCTGGCGGTCGGCGAGCTGTCCCGCGGGGTGGTGCTCCCCGCAGATGGGTTGTGTTTCATCACGGAGGAGGAGGTCTTCGGCAGACGCTCGAGGAGGGTCCAAAAAAAACGGTCGAAAGCGACGAGCTTCGACGATCTCCGCAGCCTGTCTCCCAATGATCTGGTCGTGCATCAAGAGCACGGAGTCGGCAGGTACGAGGGGCTCGTCCGCAGGCAGGTGCGGTCCTTTGAGATGGATTTCTTGCTCATCGTCTATCAAGGGGGCGACAGGCTCTACCTGCCGGTCTACAGGCTAAGCCAAGTTCAAAAATACAAAGGCGCGGGAGCAGAGCGCCTGGACAAGCTGGGCGGCCAGACTTTTTCGAAGGCCAAGTCCGAGGTCAAAAAGGCCGCTGAAAAGATGGCCGGGCAGCTGCTCGACCTCTACGCCAGGCGCGCGGCCTCCGAAAGAGAAGCCTTTGACTCGGCGGACGACCTGCAGGCCGAGTTCGAGGCGGCGTTTCCCTTCGAGGAGACCGACGATCAGGCGCGCGCCATCGACGAGGTCGCCGCGGACCTTTCGACAACGCGCCCCATGGACCGCCTCGTCTGCGGCGATGTGGGTTTCGGCAAGACCGAAGTGGCGATGCGGGCCGCCTTCCGCGTGGCCATGGCCGGGAGGCAGGTCGCCGTGCTGGTTCCCACCACCGTCCTGGCGCAGCAGCACTACCAGACCTTTCGCGCCCGTTTCTCTCCTTGGCCCATACGGGTCGAGATGCTCAGCCGCTTCCGCTCGGCGAGCAGGAACCAGAGCGTGGTGCTGGGGATGAAGGATGGGACGGTGGACGTGGTCATCGGCACGCACCGCCTTTTGAGTAAGGATGTCCACTTCAAGCGCCTCGGGCTGCTCGTCATCGACGAAGAACACCGCTTCGGCGTCACCCACAAAGAGCGGATTCGCTCCCTGCGCGCCAGCGTGGACGCTCTGACCATGACGGCGACGCCGATCCCCAGGACCCTGCAGATGGCCTTCGGCGCCGTGCGGGATCTCTCCCTCATCCAGACGGCGCCGGCGCAAAGGCGTCCGGTGCGCACCTTCGTGTGTCACGACGACACCAAGACCCTGCGCGAGGCCATGGAGCGAGAGCTCGCGCGGGAAGGGCAGGTCTTCTTCGTCCACAACCGAGTCCGCGACATCGACAAGGTGGCGCAGCGGGTTCGCGACATGATGCCCCGCGCCCGCATCGCCGTGGGCCACGGGCAGATGAAGGAGCACCAGCTCGAGAAGGTGATGCTCGACTTCGTCGCCGGTCGCTACGACATCCTCGTGTGCACGACCATCATCGAGTCGGGGATAGATATTCCCAGGGCCAACACCATCATCGTCGATAGGGCGGACACCATGGGCATGGCGCAGCTCTACCAGCTGCGCGGCCGGGTGGGCCGCAGCCGCGAGCAGGCCTATGCCTACCTCGTGGTGCCTCCGCTTGGGGCCCTGAGCGAGGAGGCCAAGCAGCGCGTGGAGACGCTCGCTCGGCACACGGAGCTGGGCTCGGGCTTCTCGGT